>CAZPEW010000341.1:0-2502 GCA_964585695.1 uncultured Lachnospiraceae bacterium | reverse complement strand
ATATCGCACTGATGGTCGGCTATCTCAAGGAAAAATTCGACTATCTGATTGACAAGTACAATGTGAAGCTGATTTACAATCCGGAATTTGCGAATAAAAATACACTGGCAACCATGTATCATGCATCGGAATTCATGCGCGGCAAAAACTGCTATGTGCTTGCCTCGGACAACTGGCTCCGGGAGAATATGTATCACACCTTTGAAGCACATTCGTGGTATTCTGCGGCTTATATGGAGGGGGAAACGCGTGAGTGGGCGATGCGGTTTTCCAAGAACGGTCTTCTGAAGGAGGTCACTGTCGGCGGCAGAGATGCATACTGCATGTACGGCCCGGCTTATTTTACTAAAGAATTTGCGGATGCGTTTCTCCCGATGATTGCAGCCTATTACCGAATGCCGGGGACGGAGCAGTTCTACTGGGAGGATGTCCTGATCCGGAACCTCCGGAATCTGCCGGAAATCTATGCAAACCGGCAGCCGGCAGATCAGGTTTACGAATTCGAAAACCTGGAGGAACTCCGGCTGTTTGATGAAAAATATGTCCATAATTCCGGTTCCGCAGCGATGCAGCAGGTCGCAGAGGTGTTTCATATTGCAGAGTCTGACATCATCAACATTCGCTGCCTGAAAGCTGGCATGACCAATAAATCCTGGCTCTTTTCCGTTAAGGAGGACTCCGGCGCACCGGCGGAGCTGCGGGGCAGATCCTATATCTGCCGGATTCCGGGGCCGGGCACAGAGAAGCTTATCAACCGGCGGCATGAGGGTGCGGTCTATGATGCTGTGACGAAGCTCGGCATAACCGAGCAGCTGGTATATTTTAATCCGGAAAACGGATACAAGATTTCGCGCTATTACCACGGCGCGCGGAATGCCGATTTTGCGGTGCCGTCCGAGCTCGACCAGTGCATGTCCATGCTTAAAGGCCTGCATAACAGCGGTCTCAGCCTTCCGCATGATTTTGACATACGCAGGGAGCTTCTGCACTATGAAAAGCTCTGCACCGCAGACGGCCGGGAAATTCCTTTCGAGGATTATCAGGAAATCCGTGCAGAGGCGGTGCGGATGCTGGACTGGCTTGCCTCTCTTAACCGTCCGAGGACAATCTGCCACATTGACAGTGTGCACGACAATTTCATCTTTACAGATGAAGGGCTTAAGATGATTGACTGGGAATATGCCGGCATGGCAGACCCTCTTATTGATCTCGGCATGTCCGCAATCTACTCATACATGACCTATGAAGAAGCCCGCGCACTGCTGGAAGCCTACGAGCGGGCGTCCTATCTTGCAGGCGCCCCTGCGCCCGCGAATGCAGACGTAGACGCATCTCCGGAAACAGCAGAATCTGCCCAGACTGCCGCAGGCGTGAATGCTGCAGGCGTGAATGCTGCAGGCGTGAATGCTTCCGGGTACCTCTGCAGTGATCCCGGGATTGCACTGCGCGGTTTCAGCCAGGAAGAAAACTTCCATGTGGTTGCTGCATATATGGGACTCGGCGGACTCCTGTGGGCACTGTGGGCTGTGTACAAAGCATCGCTCGGAGAGACATTCGGCGACTATACACTTAAAATGTACCGCTATTTTAAAAATTCCTTCCAAATCTTACAAAATTACCTGTAATTTTAATGGATTTTTATATGACAAGGCTACAGTGCTGTGCTATGATTTATTCTAGATTTAAGTACGGAGGTGGAAATTCATGAGATTACATACAAAAGCTGGTATTCTGGCGCTGACGCTGATGATGAGCTGCGCGGCACTGGCACCGACTGTATATGCAGGATGGGGACAGAAGGACGGCAAGTATTATTATGTCGATGATTCTACAAATAAACAGATCTACGGAAAGTGGATTCATACTTCCTCCGGTTACTATTACATTGATACGGACGGATATATGGTTACCGGCTGGAAAAAAATCAATGACAACTGGCATTATTTCAAATCCAGCGGGCTGATGGCAACAGGCTGGCGTCAGATCGACAACAAGTGGTATTATCTTAAGTCCGATGGCGTGATGCAGACCGGCTGGCTTAAGCTTACCGACAACAACAAGGTAACCTGGTATTATCTGAAGGACAGCGGCGTCATGGCGACAGGCTGGCGTCAGATCAATAACAAATGGTATTATTTCCAGCCGGGAGACGGTACACTGCTCCTGGATACCTGGGGCAAGATCAGCAACAAGTGGTATCACTTCGGAACAGACGGCGTGATGCAGACCGGCTGGTACAATCAGAACGGCACCTATTATTATCTGGATGCAACGGCCGGCAATATGGAAACAGGCTGGAAGACAGACACGACCGGTACCAAGTATTATCTCGACAGCAGTGACGGTAAGATGGCAACCGGCTGGAAGAAAATTGACAGCACCTGGTACTATTTCACCGGAAACGGCAAGATGGTCAAGGGATGGCTGCAGGACGGCACCAAGTATTACTATCTGTCAGACGGCAAAATGGTGGCAGGACAGACAGTTGCTGTAGACGGCTCA
>CAZPEW010000340.1:0-2550 GCA_964585695.1 uncultured Lachnospiraceae bacterium | reverse complement strand
CTTTTGTGCATCCTTTTCCTTCATCCATCCGCAGAGGATGTAAAACTGTCTTCCGTTGTGCTTGGTCAGCGCTGCCAGCTTCCGCACATCAAATGCCTTGGTATAGCGTACCAGTTCCTTATACGCATTGATGAACTCCGGTGCCTCTGCCTTGATGCAGGCCGCAATTTCCGTGTCCGCGGCATCCAGCTCCCCGGTCAGTCTGTCAAGCTCCCGGTCAATGGCCGCCGTTGCCTCCGTCGGCGTACCGACATACTCATCCGGCACGTAAAAGCGCTCGAAATGCATGGATGCATAAACCGCATCAACCTTGTCAATGGAACGGTCCGGCGTAAAATAGGCCATCCAGACATAATCCTGGTTCTCCTCGCACTTCAGCATGATCGCATCGATTGTCTCATAAACGTAATCCATAAACTTGCTGTAGTATTCCCGCGGCATCTTCCCGAAACGGAAGCGGATGCTCGTAAACTTAAGGATCTTTTTGATGTCGTAATCCAGTCCGCGGAACGGACGGATCTTATCCTCCGAGTCCCTGACAAGCTCCAGATCTTTCTCGATCTTCCTGCGCTGCTCCATCAGAGCTCCCAGCTTTTTATGAAGCGCCTCCACAATATCCACAGCCTTTACGGTATCCATACCGTCCGTAATCGTCCGGTCCATCAGTGCCGGGTCTATTTTCTCGCCATAGGATGACAGAATTTCCCGTCCGGTATCCAGCGCATCCATATACGGATTGCTGTCCGCGAATGCTGTCAGTCCGGTCGTACTTCCCAGCTCCGTCAATGCATTCTCAAGCTGTATCTCATAATGGGACAAATACTGCTTCATAACACGGTCAATATCATCTTTCGGCCCGGTTATGCTCAGAAACTGCATTTTCTCAATCATTCGCTGCTCCCTCCCTTCTGCTCAGGTGTTCTTTTTTCCGTGTAACGGATTACCTCCAGAGCATGAATGATTCTTTCCAGTTCTCTTTCCTTCTCATAAAAATAAGTAACCATGCAGGCAATGGTATACGGATTATGCTTGAATGCCTCATGGTACAGATGATCATTTGCCTCCTGGACACTGTTCTTGAAGTTCGTGTCATTCAGAAAATGAAATTTCGGCCCGTATTCGCTCCGTTTGAGATATCCGAACATCATTTCCGGATCCTGTGCCGTTACAAAGCGCACAATATCATTCTTCCGGAATTTATAGCGGACCGGGATAATCAGTGCATAGATTTCCTCCGGCGTCATACCGTAAAAACGCTTTGCACGGTAAATCAGCTCAAAATTGAGGAAATCAATCCGCGTCCCCTCCGTCTCCCGGAAAACAGCAAGATCCCTGCCGGAAAACAGCTGCGTGCCGCTCTCCCAGATCATACGGTAATGCCGCATATCAATGGCGGCCTCATACTCCGCCGGATTCTCATCGTTTTTATTCTGCAGCATATGCAGCACGCTGTAATACCGGCTGCCCCGGGTCGCCTCCGTAAATTCCTGGAGCCCCCGCGCCTCCATGAGATCATCCAGCTTCAGATGCGAATATTTCCGGAAAAACGAAATATTCGCTTCATCGAGTACAAAATGCTCCGGATGGACCGCGACAGAACGTCTGAGACATTTCCGCAGATATTCCGCTTCGAATTTCGTAAAATACAGATGCAGATACTTCCGCTGCTCCTGACTGGCAAAAAGATAAACCCTCGTAAAATCCTCATAGCCGGAGCGGATCAGATGCTCCTCAATGACACCTCTGTGCAGCTTCTCCTCCGGAATGTCCCGGAGCACTGCCTGGTAGCATTTCCATTTCATCAGATAATTCACCGCCGCACGGACCGTTGGCTGTGCGCGGAGGGCTGCGTAATCACTCTTTTTGAGAAGCTGCTCCTGCATTTCCCTGATTTTGGTTGTCAGGCCACTGTAGCTTTGCAGACCTCCCATTTACAGCTCATTTATGATTTTCTGAAATAGTGCATGCACAATTGCCTTGTGGTTTTTATCATAATTATCTTTTAAGGATAAAATACGTTCATCCGCTTCCTTTTTTGTCTGCAGAAGCATCTCATTTGTTTTCTGATCATATTCCGCGCGGATCGCCTCGATCTTCTTTCTGGTATCCTCCGCTGCTGCCGCATCATATGCATTTGTCTTATCTGCCATCTCCTGGTCGATCTTCTTTTTTCCTTCCTCGACCTGGCTCAGAATCCCGGCAGCCGCCGCATCAATTTTATTGAGGCTTTCAAGAATATTTCCTGCCATTCCGGCATCCTTTCAGACTTGTAACCTTGTTAGTCGTTGTACACCATTCTAAAAAGAAAAGCAAGGGCAGATGCTCTTGCTTTCTCCTGCTTATGAAACTATTAATCTGCATGCTTTCCGTCAGTTGGCGGTTTCTGCCGCAGCTTCAGAAGCTGCCGCGGTAATTGTCCTGGTTCCCGCAGCCGCATTGGCAATGCCGGTCGCTGCATTCGCAGTACCGGCGGCAGTATCGGCCGCCCCGCCTGCTGCACCGGCTGCTGCCGTTTCAGCTGCTGTTGCAGCTGTTTCTGCCTTTCCATAG
>CAZPEW010000339.1:452-2555 GCA_964585695.1 uncultured Lachnospiraceae bacterium | reverse complement strand
GCCAGGCCGAAGAAACAGCCCATCGTAGGTACAAAGTTCCGGCTCATGGAAGCCATACCGGTTACGGCGACCATGGAGGAGCCGTAGCTGATCGTAAGAATTGCCATGATGCCGAAAAACATACCGCTCAGCACAAATGCAAGTACCTTATATTTACTGACATCAATACCCATGTTCCTGGCAACAAATTCATTGCTGCCGATTGCATAGGTGTAAGTCCCGATTTTAGTGTAATTCAGAAACAGGAATGCGATTAAAAAAGCAAGCAGCGCCAGTATGACATCGCCCGGCATCTGTCCGAATGCTCTGAGATCTGACGGCAGTGTCTGCTCTACGCCGCCTGCGATATAGTTGGCTACAGATTCATAGATCAGTGCAAGACCTGTTGTTACAATCATTGACGGGATCCGGAGCTTTACATAAAAGAATCCGTTCAAAAGTCCGACAATGGCACCGGTCAGTGTACAGCCGATAATCAGTCCCGCATATCCCATGTGGAATCTGGTTGCAAACACGCATCCGACGATAGCGGAAAGCATGATATTGGCACCGATGGAAAAATCAAACATTCCCATAACCATGACAAAATAGAATCCGACCGCACCGACTGTTGCAATCAGGCTGGCCTGGAAATAGCTGAGCATATTCTGGAAGGATCCAAAATTATGCGGCGACAGGATCTTGAAAATCAGCCAGGAAACTGCTACCAAAAGCAGGAGAATCAGATACCCCTTTGTACTTCCTGTAAGTTTTTTTCTTCCTGCAGATTCAAGAGAAGAATTCATAATTGGTCACCTCATGATATATTTCTTTAAACGAAATGGTTTTCCATGCATACCGGACAGAAATCCCCGTCCTGCCTGCATACCCCCATAATTTAAGGCCGGCATCGCCGAACGACACCGGCCTTTATTTCTTTTCAGCCTGATCAAAAAGATAAGTTATTTACCGGATCTTGCAGCAGCATCCTCAATGGAAATCTTTGCTGCAGCCTCCTTAAGACCATTCATATCAAGCTTTGACATGGCAACGAGCTCATCATCTGTATACGGAAGCTGATCTACAAAGTACTTCTCATATGACTTGTAGTCATCTGCGGATGAAACATACAGATAAGGGAACGGAACGTCCTCGAACTTTCCTTCAAATCCGGTATAGTTACCCTTGATTGCGTTGTAAACCATCATAAAGGCAATCAGCGGATCACAGTAATGTCCTCCGGACTCGCCTGCCATGGATCCGTTTGCAAGTCTGTCGCCGAGATCCGGGAGGAAATCAGTAGAAACAATTGCAATATCCTGTGTCTTTCCGGCACGTTCAACTGCTGCGATGGCACCCTGGAGAGGATCTCCGCCGCCGCCTGCAGGAATCAGTGCGTCCAGCTTAGGATCTGCTGACATAAGAGCTTCTGCAGCCTTGGATCCGCCCTCTGAAGAAGTACCTGCGTACTGCGGCTCGGAAAGCTTTGCCTGATCATCCGGATGATCCTTGTTCCACTTCTCAACACCGGCCTTGTATCCCTGCCATCTGCCGAGCCAGGTTGCATCGCCCTGCTCCCAGCCGATCAGACCGATATCCCGTTTGCCCTTATCCAGAAGGATATTGACAAGCTTCTCTCCATTTTCCGGCTCATTCTCATGTACAGCACCTACATAGTAAGGAGAATCCGTCGCCATCTTATAGATGTCCGCACTGTTGTCTTTACTGATAACACGGAAGAACTGCGCAAGGTATACCTTGTTGTCATTGCAGGTCTTGATGGCGGAAGTCATTTCTGTATCGGATGAGTTGCAGATGACTATACCCTGGCATCCGGCTGCTGCAAGCTGTTCTACAGAAGCTGTAACCTTTTCCGATACATGTCCCTGATCCACGTACTGAACCTGTACTCCCAGAGCCTTTGCTGCTTCATCCAGGATCTTTTTGCACTGAGATCCCAGTACATCCGTGGATGACCAGATTGAAACGCCGATCTTGATATCCTTGTTATCGATGGCATTTGCTGCCGCAGCTGTCGTAGCTGCTGAATCTGATTTTGCAGCCTCTGTCTTGGCCGCCTCAGTTCCAGTTCCTGCCGCGGCGCCTGTTGTTGCTGACGAGGAT
>CAZPEW010000339.1:0-442 GCA_964585695.1 uncultured Lachnospiraceae bacterium | reverse complement strand
GTGATCATTGCTGCACATGCTGCTGCAGCAACCGCCTTTTTAAATACTTTTTTCATGTCCGAACCTCCCATTGGTATTCCTGCATTTTCTGCAGTTCTTTTTGTTAGGTTCATTGTAGCTTACAGCCGTTATATTATACAAGATATTTCGAATGTTTGCTTTTACAAAGTTGTATTGTTTGCTTGTGATTATTGCTGCTTTATCCGCGCAAAAGCAATGTGAATTATGAACATTTAACATGTCAATCTTCAAAGTGTCCGAATTACGCCGGTAAAAGTGCCTTTATATTTCATTTATGTTCATTTTTTACCACGTACATGTATTATTGACAATACAACTTTAAGGTTGTATGGTTTCTCAAAAAAAGAGAAGTATCCGGCACCGAAATGTGTCAGACACTCCTCTTCTGTTCTTTTAAATTATTTTGACGGATCCCCGTACA
>CAZPEW010000338.1:0-2580 GCA_964585695.1 uncultured Lachnospiraceae bacterium | reverse complement strand
AGAACTGCAAGATATAACTGATGAAGACTGCTTAGCAGAAGGAATCGAAAAGTGGTATTATGGAGCCAAAGCTACATACTATTATCATTTGCCCAATCAAGACCATTTGGAGGTTGAAGATTTGCATCTGACCCCACAGGATGCCTATGCCGCCCTCATTGACAAAATCAGCGGAAAAGGCACATGGGAGCGCAATCCCTTAGTATGGGTGTATGAGTTTGAATTGATTGATTAGCGATGAAATGCCATTATGAGAATATCAGAGGTGTTGGCAAGGTGCTTATCCCCGGTCGCATGGACTAACGACATAAGTCTTTGCATCTGCCACCGTGAGCCACAGACTTTTGCTTCTTTTGAACGGCAAGAGTACAACAAGGAAATTTAATACATAGTGTTCCATCTATAATAGTAAAAGAAGCAAAACTAAATTGTATAGGAGTTGTACCATACATTACAATAAAATAAAATTATATGAAGTATAGAAAGAAACCAGTAATTATAGAAGCAGTAAAATATAGAAAAGGCATGAATGAATTAAACATTCTTGCCTTTATGAAATGTGGAGACCCAAATAATATTAAATGTCTTCCTAATTATTATATAGATCCAGATTATAAAAGAGGATTAGCTAATAATCCTCTGCAAATTCACACTTTAGAAGGTATAATGAATGCCTCTGATGGTGATTATATTATTAAGGGAGTAGATGGAGAATTTTATCCTTGCAAACCAGATATATTTGAAAAAACTTACGAAGAATGCTAGGAATAATAATAAAAATTTGTTAATAGTTAAAATTCTTTATTAAATCTATTTGTAATAATATAATAATTTATGATTTTAACGTGCAATCAAATCGGCATTATACAATAGAAAAAGAATATGCTGGAAAAACTCTTTTGAGTAGGAGGTATTGTGCTGTATGTGCAATAGTTTTATATTTAGATCCAATTTTAGGTTGGATGATACTTCTTAATAAAAGAGGCTCTGAGACTCCAGATTTTCAACACATGTGGAATATTCCATGCGGATACATAAAAGCTAATAAGACAGCCCAAGAAGCTTGTTCTCGTGAAGTTTTGGAAAAGTGTCATGTAAAAGTTAATCCAAAAAATTTTAATTTATTAGGTGTAGAAACTAATCCAAAAATTTGTAATAATGGAAATGTTACGTTAAGATTTTTAGCTCTTACTAATACTACAGAATTTGTAAATATTAATATTATTGGGGAAGAAAATGAGATTGATGATGTAAGTTGGTTTGAATTAGATAAAGCTAAAAATTTAGAACTAGCATTTAATCATAAAGATGTTATTACATTTATAAGTAATAATATAAATTATGGTATTAATATGTTGCTTGATGTTGATTAAAATAAAAGGGAGAGTGCAGAAATGCATTCTCCCTTATTTTTTTTTCATATTATGAATTATTATCTTCTTTAAACGGCACAATATTTTCAAACATAGGTCTAAATACTTTTGTTGCAGTAAATGTATTAACCACAGCATTTGCAGCAGTATTATCTCCAACAGCAGCATTAAACCATCGTTTTAAAATATTTACTCCAGCTTCTATAGAGAATGGAGTCCATGAACCAAGCGGAGAACCAATTGAATCCCAGAAAGCAAAATCTAAAGCAGAATTTTTAACCATTTTCTCACCAAGATTTATCATAGATGCATTAAATCCATCACTTACTGAGCCTGTTTCTTTAGCTTTTTTTGTAGCTTCTTCTCCCCAAGATGCTATAGCTCCAGAAGCCCAAACACCAATTAATAAGAATAGTATAATATCATAAGCTATTTGTTTTAAATTAGATCTATACATTCTTTGCAAGTCTTTGTCATCAACATTCCATTTATCCATATAGGCTTTCTTTAAAGCACTTATATATCCTAAATCATCATTAGAAATATATCCTTTAGCTTCTTTAATTATAGAGCTAATAGTAACAATAATTCCTTCCTACCATTGTCCTTTCCACACTAAAAAAGGAGCTAACTAGTCTTCAGGAGTTCCTTCTTGTGCAGTTACTGGAGGCAAATCTTCTCTTATTCTACCATCTATAACTTGATAGTATAATTTATTACCAGAAGAATCTGTAGCCTAATCCCATTTACCTTGTACTTTAACTCCTCCAGATTGCATATATTGATTTTTCTTACCTGACCAATAAGTGCGCATTTGCATTAATAAACTACCTAAGAAAGTATAATGTATTAAAGATTTTCTTTCATGAGAATAGTAACCATAAACAGTGTCTGTTATATTTTTATAAGATTCTATTTCCTAAGAAGAATAACCTGTAGGTAATGGAACTATTTTTGAAGAATCCATTCTAAATGGCTATCCGTTAGGAAGGGTATGTCCTTCATTTACTAATTGCTTACCAATGGCTCTATATAATGCTTCTTGTTTCATATTAGGTTTGCCATTAGCAATATCAGAAAATCTTTTATCTTTTTTAAAATCATATACTAATTTACCATCAACTACGCTATATGCTTCCCAAGAACCGTCGTCTATCATTTTAGCTACTATTATTAACATTATACCATAGTAAACAGGTCTATAAGT
>CAZPEW010000337.1:0-2583 GCA_964585695.1 uncultured Lachnospiraceae bacterium | reverse complement strand
TCCCCATCTTCTCGATCATTTCCGGTGCCTGCTTCTTAAGAACAGAGGATTCCATGCCGTTCCAGTCTCCGGAATTGATCATGGTTCCGGCCGCTTCTGTATAGGCTGTCTCCATATTTTCTATTTCCTTGCCGTCCCTGGCAATGACCTGTACAATCGGAAGGTCAAATTTCTTCGCGAATGCAAAGTCTCTGTCATCATGCGCCGGTACACACATGATTGCGCCGGTTCCGTAATCAGCAAGGACATAATCTGAAATCCATATCTGAACTTTTTTGCCATTCAAAGGATTGACCGCATAGCTTCCTGTAAACACACCGGTCTTATCCTTATCGGTTACAGCCATACGCTCAATGTTTGACTTGTTTGCCGCAGCCTGGATATATGCCTCTACCGCTTCCTTCCTGTCTGCAGAAGCCAGTCTGCCCGCAAGAGGATGCTCCGGAGCAAGTACCATAAAGGTCGCTCCATGCAGAGTATCCGGACGTGTGGTATAGACCGTGATGGACTCCTCTGTATCCGCAACCTTAAAGTCCACCTCTGCGCCGTAGGATCTTCCGATCCATTCTGTCTGCATCTTCTTTACTTTCTCCGGCCAGTCCAGTTTATCCAGATCATCAAGGAGACGGTCCGCATAAGCAGTGATTTTAAGCATCCACTGACGGAGATTCTTTTTGGTAACAGGCGTTCCGCATCTCTCGCATTTGCCGTCTACGACCTCTTCATTCGCAAGACCGGTTTTGCAGGACGGACACCAGTTGATCGGGAATTCCTTCTCATAGGCAAGTCCCTTTTTGAACATCTGTACAAAAATCCACTGCGTCCATTTATAGAAATCAGGATCCGTTGTATTCACTTCCATATTCCAGTCATACAGCGCATTGATCTGCTTGATCTGCCGCTTGATGTTGGCAATATTGGAAGCTGTCGTGATGGAAGGATGAATTCCCATCTTGATTGCATAATTTTCCGCAGGAAGTCCGAATGCATCCCATCCCATCGGATGGATGACATATTTGCCGCGGATCAGCTGATAGCGTGCCCACGCATCCGAAATAACATAGCCTCTCCAGTGTCCGACATGAAGTCCTGAACCGGAAGGGTATGGAAACATATCCAGACAATAATATTTTTCTTTCTTGCCGTCATTTACATTGATCGGATTCTTTTCCCAGTATTCCTGCCATTTTTTCTCAATAGCATCATGATTAAATCTCGTAGCCATATGATCCCCTCTTTCACGCCGGGCACAGTGCATGGCAATCAGGCCAGTCTGTGCAGACAGCTATTCAAATTATATAGCAAAATGATGATTCGTCAAGAATCTGCGGCATCATTCTGTGGAATTGCTGTTATTCTTTTCTTCTTCCTTATGAAAAAAAGAATAGACAGCTGCAGCTGCATTCTCATTCATCTGCGGACATTCGCCCAGTTCTTTAAGGCTTGCAGTCTTTATATGGTCAATATCCCGGAACTGCTGCATCAGTGCTTTTTTACGGACTGCACCGATTCCCGGTATATCATCAAGCAGCGATTTTATCTCATTTCTGGAACGCAGCGACCGGTGGTATTCAATGGCAAAGCGGTGCACTTCATCCTGGATTCTTGTAAGCAGCTTGAATGCCTCGCTGTCCGTGCGGATCGGCAGCTCCTCATCATGATACAGGAGTGCCCTTGTTCTGTGGCTGTCATCCTTTACCATACCGCATACCACAATATCCTCTATACCGAGACTGTCCAGTACTTCCTCCGCCACATGTACCTGCCCTTTACCTCCGTCCATCAGAATCAGGTCGGGAAAGACAGAAAAAGCGCCCATCTCATTAGCCTTGCCACGCTCTGCATTTTCCTTCATTTCTTTCAGGCCATGAGAAAATCTTCTGGTAAGCATTTCCTTCATGGACGCATAGTCATCCGGCCCCTGCACAGACTGGATTCTGAATTTACGGTAATCATTATTCTTAGGCTTGCCATTAATATACACAATCATGGAGCCTACATTCAGAGCACCGGATGTATTGGAAATATCATAGGATTCTATGCGGACCGGTGGTTCGGGCAGATTAATAATATCCTTCAGTTCCTTTACCGCCCTCGATGTTTTCTTATCCTCGTCGCGGTATTTTTCCTTATAACGGTTCATCAGAATACCCGCATTTGTAATGGCAAGTTCAACCAGCTTTTCCTTTGTACCGATCTGCGGTGCCGCAATGCTTACTTTTTTTCCCTTAATGCCGCTCAGCCATTCCGCAAGAACCTTTTCCTCCGGAAGTGCTTTCTGCACCCATATTTCCTTCGGTATAAACGGTGTGCCGTTGTAATACTGCTTTATAAAGGATGTCAGTATATCTTCATCTGTATCCTCCCTGTCTATATCAATGTACTGATGATCCCTGCCGATGATTTTTCCGTCCCGGACAAAGAAAATCTGGATAATGCAGTCATTCCATTCCCTGCGCATGCCTATGATATCACGGTCTTCCGTATCATAAGCTGTGATTTTCTGTCTGTTCTGGATCGCTTCAATGGCACGGATCAGATCACGCATCTCAATTGCGGTTTCATAATCCAGATTTTCCGATG
>CAZPEW010000336.1:0-2588 GCA_964585695.1 uncultured Lachnospiraceae bacterium | reverse complement strand
TTTGACAGATCGGTAAATCCGATCCGGCTCACGGAAACCGGAGAAGCGTACATTCGCGTGGCATCGGGGATCGAGGATCTCGAGCTGCAGTTTGCCTCGTACATGGAGGACCGCCGGAATCTGAAGACGGGAAGCATTACGATCGGCGGCTCCAATCTGTTTGTTTCCTATATTCTGCCGCCGCTGATCTCGGAATATATGGCAAGCTTCCCGGCACTTACAGTGACGCTCCGCGAGGAGGACAGTGCACATCTTACCGGACGGCTGCTTGCAGATGAACTGGACCTTGTGATGGACAACAGCCTGCTGGATCCCACACTGTTTGAACAGATTCTGTTCTGTCACGAATATCTCCTCCTTACAGTGCCGGAGGAAACGGCGGTGCGATGCGGAGCAATGCGCTATGCAATGACGGCGGAGGACATCCGGGCGGGCAGACATCTGTCTCCTGCTGCGGAAGCGGTGCCGCTGGCGCTTTTTGCAGGGGAGTCGTTTCTCCTTCTGAATGAAGGGAATGATACAAGAGGACGTGCGGACAGCCTTCTGCAGCATGCAGGGGTGCATCCGCGCACAAGACTTCTCCTCGATCAGCAGATTACAGCCTACAAGCTGTCGGATTCCGGGATGGGGATTTCCTTTACGGGAGATCTGCTCATTAAAAAGCTTCCGCCGAGCCATACACTTCGTTTCTTTAAACTGGAGGGTACGGAGGTGGAGCGGAATGTGTTTTTCTACCGCCGCAGAAAACGTTTTGAGACAAAGGCGGTCCGGGCATTTCTGAAGCTCGCCGGTGAGCACGAAATATAGAAAGCAGGGAACAGGTAAAGCAGAATGAAGGACAGAACAAAAACAGCAAAGCTGCAGATGGTGCTTGCAATGCTTATTTTCGGAACAATCGGTATTTTCCGGCGGAACATTGCACTTCCGAGTGCCGTGATCGCCTGTGTAAGAGGTCTTGCAGGCAGTCTTTTTCTCTTTCTTTTTGTAAAGCTCCGGGGCGGGAAACTTTCCCGCGATGCAATCCGGAGGAACCTTAAGAGACTGGTGCTGTCGGGCGCAATGATCGGGTTCAACTGGATTTTTCTTTTTGAGGCTTACCGCTATACGTCGGTTGCAATTGCAACGCTCTGCTATTACATGGCACCGGTTCTTGTGATCCTGCTTTCGCCATTCCTCTTTAAAGAACGGCTGGGAATCGGGAAGGGTATCTGTGTGCTGACCGCCTTGACCGGAATGTTTTTTGTGTCAGGCGTTATCGGAGGCGGGATGCCGCAGTCTGGCGAGATGAAAGGAATCCTGCTGGGACTTGCTGCGGCAGTCCTGTATGCGGTGGTTGTGGTTCTCAATAAACAGATCCGGGAGATCGGTGCATTTGACAAAACCATTGTGCAGCTTCTGACGGCAGGGGCGGTTCTGATTCCGTATCTCCTCGTAACGGAGGATTTTTCGGCATTCTCACTGACACCGGAGACATTTCTTCTGCTTCTGACTGTTTCGGTTGTCCATACAGGCATTTCCTATGCGCTGTATTTTGGTTCCATGACCTATTTAAAAGCGCAGACCATAGCGTTGTTCAGCTACATTGATCCGATTACGGCGATTCTTCTGTCAGCCCTGCTGCTCCATGAGGAACTGAGCCTTTACGGCCTCATCGGGGCGGTACTGGTGCTGGGATCAACCATTGCAAGCGAGCTTCTGCAGCTGCGGAAGAAAAGTGAGGCGGAAAAATGAATGAAACGGCAGGAGAAAACAAAATGACGGAGCAGCTGCAGCAGAAGCCACGCATCTGCATTGCAGGTATCGGTGCAATCGGCGGACTGCTTGCAGGCATGCTCGGAAGGAAGTATGCGGAGTCGCTCAGCCTGATTGCACATGGTGCGAGGCGTGAAGCGCTGCTTGCAGACGGGGTGGTTCTGAAAAGCGAGTTTTACGGTGATTCAGCGGTCCGTCCCGCAGCGGTTGTTCCGGACGGGAGTACGCTCGGTATACAGGATTATGTGCTTGTTACGGTAAAGAACTATTCGATGGCGGAAATTATTGAGGCAGTACGTCCCTGTGTCGGGAGAAATACCGTCATTGCGGCGGTCATGAACGGTGTGGAACCGGGTGACCGGCTCCGCGAGGCGTTTCCCGAGGCGGATGTTGTGGATGCGCTGATCTATACGCTGACCGCATCCAGGCCGGATTATTCGGCGGAGCAGACCGGACAGTACACACATATTTTCCTTGGCAAAAAGCCGTCCCCGGCAGGCGGTCTGTCCGGAGACGGGCATGGAGATGCAGGTGCAAAACGGCTGCATTCGCTGCTTCTTTCTGTCGGATTTGATGCACGTTTCACGGAAGATATTGAAGCGGAGATCTGGAAGAAATTCATCCTGAACTGCGGCTTCAACACAGTGACCGCGAGATATCTCACCACATCCGGCGAGATCCGCAGGGATGCACGGAAGCAGGAGGATCTCCGGGCGTTGATCTTTGAAGCAGAGGCAGCCGGCAGGGCATCCGGTGTGCATATTCCGGATGGAACGGCTGAGAAACAGTACCGTTATGTGATGGAAGGGCAGCCGGACAGCGCCACAAGCTCGCTC
>CAZPEW010000335.1:0-2605 GCA_964585695.1 uncultured Lachnospiraceae bacterium | reverse complement strand
AGTCCGGCAGGGTCAGGTGATGTCATTGAGGCCGGTGAAGGCCCGCAGACAGCAGGTTGAACATGCAGACTTAAGAGAGCGTGCCGGGTTTGCCCGCGCGCTCTTTTAAGGCCTGTTAACAGGAGAACATAATGGAAACAAGTGATTTTTATTTTGACCTGCCGCAGGAACTGATTGCGCAGGATCCGCTGGAGGACAGATCAAGTTCCAGACTCCTTGTAATGGATAAGAATACAGGGGAGATTACACACCGGCATTTCTATGATATTATTGATTATCTGAAAAAGGGGGATGTCCTCGTCATCAATGATACCAAGGTTATTCCGGCACGTCTGCATGGCGTAAAGGAAGAAACCGGTGCACATGTGGAGGTCCTTCTTTTGCAGCGGAAGGACAAGGACTGCTGGGAATGTCTCGTAAAGCCGGGAAAGAAAATGCGGAACGGTGCCAGGGTGGATTTCGGAGACGGAACCCTCAAGGGAGAAATTGTTGAGACCATCGACGATGGCAACCGGATTATCCGTTTTGAATATGAGGGGATTTTTGAAGAGGTGCTGGACCGGCTCGGAGAGATGCCGCTGCCGCCCTATATCAAGCACCAGCTGAAGGATAATACCCGCTATAATACGGTATATGCAGAAAATGACGGGTCCGCAGCAGCACCGACAGCGGGACTGCACTGGACACCGGAGCTCCTGCAGCGGGTCAGGGACAAAGGCGTGGAGATTGCCCACGTGACGCTGCATGTCGGTCTCGGCACCTTCCGCCCGGTCAAGGCAGATAAGATCGAGGAGCATCACATGCACTCCGAGTTCTATATCATTACGGAGGAGGCGGCAGAAAAGATCAATATGGCGAGGAGAAACGGAGGCCGTGTGATCTGCACAGGTACCACTTCCTGCAGAACCATTGAGTCTGCAGCGGCACCGGACGGAACAGTTCCAGCGACCTCCGGCTGGACGGATATCTTTATTTATCCGGGCTATAAGTTCAAGTGCATGGATGCGCTGATCACCAATTTCCATCTTCCGGAATCTACGCTTGTCATGCTGGTATCTGCTTTCTGCGGGCGCGAGCATATCCTCAATGCCTATGCAGAAGCGGTTAAGGAAAAGTACAGATTCTTCTCATTCGGCGATGCATGTTTTTTTGCAGATCTGCATGAAGAAAAATAATTTGTTATCAGCTGTTGCTTTTTGGACAGAGATAAGATATAAAGGCAATCCTGCAAACAGAAAAGGGCGGAGAACCGCCAATGTGGTGCGAGGCACCAGAAAGAGAATTTATGAGAATTAACAAACGACTGTCCGAGCTGGGCGTCTGTTCGAGGAGAGAGGCTGACAAGCTGATCGAACAGGACCGGATCACCGTGAATGGTGAACCGATTGCGCTGGGACAGCAGGTTTCAGAGACGGACACCATCGAGATTGATGGCATTCCTGCAACTCCGCATGACCCTGAAACCGGAATGGCCGAGACACCGAGACCGGTGCTTCTCGCCTATTACAAGCCGCGCGGAATCGTATGTACGACAGCTGACAATGACCGCGCCGAGAATATTATTGAAGCCATCAATTATCCGATCCGGATTTATCCGATCGGAAGACTGGACAAGGACTCTGAGGGACTGATCCTGCTTACCAACCAGGGAGAACTTGTAAACCGCATCAGCCGTGCGAGAAATTATCATGAGAAGGAATACATTGTTCATGTTGATAAGGCAGTAAACAGAGACTTCCTTACCAGACTGGCAGACGGAGTTTATCTCCAAGAGCTGGACGTGACGACGAGACCGTGCGAGGTATGGCAGGATCTGACTTTGCCGCTTGCTGCCCGTACGCATGAATTCCATATCGTCATTACAGAAGGCAAGAACAGGCAGATCCGCAGAATGTGTGCGGAGCTTGGCTATGAGGTTACCAGACTGCGTCGTATCCGTATCATGGGTGTGACCGCAGAGGGGCTGCACCCGGGTGAATACAGAGAGATCAGTGAAGAGGAGCTTATGCTTCCGGAAGAACAGGATTCAGAGCAGGATATGACAGCGGAAAATGCCGCAGAGAAGGAACAGATGATGGACGTTGAGATGACAGGAAATGATGAAATGATGGAGCAGGATAAGATGAAGCAGGACAATATGGAGCAGGACAATATGGAGCAGGATGACAGAATGGAGTTCGCAGCGGCAGATACAGCTGAGGATGAAATGAATTCTGCAGATGAGATGGATTCTGAGGATGAAGCTGAGGATGGCTTTGATGCTGATGAAGAAGCAGATGAGTATGATCCGGAAGATGAAGAGACGGAAGAGGAGCGTGCAGCAAGAGCACGCAGAGAAGCACGTCCGCATACAGGAACCTGGCATGCAGAGGGTGAGAATTCCACAAGACGTGAGAGACCGGCGGGGTCAGGCTACGGCCGCAGAGACCGTGACAGCCGCAGATCCTACGGAGACAGACCGAGCTACGGCCGCAGAGACCGTGATGACCGGAAGCCATACGGCGACAAGCCGAGTTTCGGTCACAGAGACAGCAGCGATCGTGACGAGCACAGATCCTACGGAGACAGACCGAGCTACGGCCGCAGAGACCGTGATGACCGGAAG
>CAZPEW010000334.1:0-2626 GCA_964585695.1 uncultured Lachnospiraceae bacterium | reverse complement strand
TAAGTAGTTATTCTACAACAAAACCGGTTTTAAGGGAACGAGAAGCAAAAAAGAAAGTCGGTATTTTTGCACAAAACCTCGGATTTATTAATTCCGGAAATTGGGCAGAAAGATATAATAAAAGCAACTTAAGAAATAAAACTAGGAGGTTTTATTATGAGAAAATCAGTTGCAATCATCGCAGCAGCTTCCATGCTCGCGGCAAGTCTTGCAGGATGCGGCGGCAGCACATCGGCAACCACAGCAGCTGCAACAGCGGCTGCAGCAACACAGGCAGCAGGCGAGACCACAGCAGCAGCCGGCACACAGGCAGCAGGCGAGACCACAGCAGCAGCCGGCGGATCCGGATCGGCAGATATGGTTATGACCTGGTGGGGCAATCAGGTAAGAAACGAGCGTACACAGGCAGCCATCGATCTGTATACACAGAAGAATCCGGGCATTAAGATCGACGGACAGTTTTCTGAGTGGGCTGATTACTGGGACAAGCTGGCTACTTCTGCAGCAGGCAATGCAATGCCGGATATCATCCAGATGGATTACAAATATCTGGATCAGTATGTTGCAAACAATCTGCTCCTGGATCTCTCACCGTATGTCAAGGACGGCACCTTAAATCTGGATGACTGCGATCCGAACCTGGTAAATGCAGGAAAGGTCGGCGACGGACTGTATGCTATCTGTATCGGCATCAATTCTCCGGCTCTGCTTTACAACAAGACGGTAACCGATCAGGCAGGTGTTACCATCAAGGATAACATGACCTGGGATGAATTCCTTACAGCCTGCAAGACCATTTATGAAAAGACCGGCTACAAGACCAATGTTGCCTATAACAATGGTGAGAACTTCATTGAGTACTATCTGAGATCCAACGGCGTGGTTATGTTCCAGGACGGAAAGCTTGGCGGAACCGCAGATGACTATACAGAGTATTTAAAGATTTATGAGGATGGCATCAAGGCCGGCTATATTGTAGATCCTTCGATCTTTGCAGAGAGAACACTTGGTTCTGTTGAGCAGGATCCGCTTGTATACGGTTCCAGCCCTGATACAATGTCCTGGTGCGGATTTGCCTATACAAACCAGCTGATCGCAACCAGAAAGGCAGCACCGGAAGGTGCAGATATCGAGATGACAACATGGCCTGCAAAGGATCCTGCAAAGTCAGATTATCTGAAGCCTGGCCAGTTTATTTCTGTAGCAGCCGGAAGCAAGAATGCAGAGGAAGCTGTTAAGTTCGTCAACTGGTTTACAAATGATGTAGACTGCAACAACAAGCTTCTTGCAGAGAGAGGTATTCCTCTTTCCAAGAAAGTTGCAACCGCAATCGAGCCGAACCTGGATGATGCGACCAAGGAAGTTTCCACATTCCTTAACAATGTCGTAGCAAAGGCCTCTTCACAGATCAATCCTCCTGCAGCAGATGGTTCATCAGAAGTAAATGATCTCCTTAACAAGCTTGAGGAGCAGGTATGCTACGGACAGATGACAGCAGCAGATGCCGGAAATCAGCTCTTTACACAGGGCAACCAGATTATGGCATCCAAGAAGAAATAAACAGAAGAGTATAAGCCATGCATGGAGCGGCTGGTTTCAGCCGCTCCGTTTATTGAACAGACTTCATGGGAGGTATATATGAACAGTATGAAACAAAAGCTGAACAGCGAGGCCGCAGCAGGGTATCTTTTTACGCTGCCGTTTACCGTCGGCTTTTTGATTTTTCTGATTGTACCGATGGGAATCTCGCTTTACTATTCCTTCTGCGATTACAATATTCTTTCTCCGGCTGTATTTTCCGGACTGAATAATTTCAAAAAGATGTTTTCGGACCCGACTTTCTTCAAAAGCGTCCAGGTAACCTTTTTCTTTGCCTTTGTGTCCGTTCCCCTGAAGCTGCTCTTTGCACTGATCGTAGCTATGCTTCTTCTCAAGAATTCAAAAATGTCCGGATTTTACAGAGCAGCCTACTATCTGCCGTCTGTAATCGGAGGTTCCGTAGCGGTAGCCATCCTGTGGAAGCGGATGTTTGCAATCGACGGTGTTATCAACAAGCTCCTTGCCGCAATCGGCATCAAGAGTACCGTCGCCTGGCTCGGCAATACAAGCACTGCCATCTGGGTGCTGATTCTGCTGGTTGTATGGCAGTTCGGTTCCTCCATGCTTATTTTTCTGTCCTCCCTTAAGCAGATTCCGACGTCTCTTTATGAAGCGGCGGAAGTGGATGGAGCCAACGGCGCGCATAAGTTCTTTAAGATCACGCTGCCGCTTCTGACACCGACCATTTTCTTTAATCTGGTAATGCAGATGATCAACGGTTTCCTTGCTTTTACACAGTGCTATATCATCACACAGGGCAAGCCGATGAATTCTACACTTCTTTACACGGTGTATATGTACCAGCAGTCCTTTGAATTCCGCAATACCGGTTACGGCGCAGCGCTGGCATGGGTTATGCTCGGTATCATCGGTCTTGTAACACTCGGGCTTTTTGCAACCAAGAAGTTCTGGGTATATGATGGAGGACTTTAATCATGAATGAAAAGAAAATGGTAAAAAAGATTCTTTATCATGTACTGGTCTTTCTTGTAGGTATTCTGATGGTTTACCCGCTCGTATGGATGAT
>CAZPEW010000333.1:2262-2643 GCA_964585695.1 uncultured Lachnospiraceae bacterium | reverse complement strand
GGGTTTCATGAACAATACTCCCGGCGGCATCATTGTCTTTGATACCATCAATAACCGCGCGCTGCTGCAGTCTTACATGAGCCAGAGCATGAACCGGCTGTTAAAGGGATCTGTAAGTGAGATTGAAGCCAGATACGGCCAGAATCCATATGAATGCATCCATCCGGAGGACAGGGAAAAGGCAATCCGTACAGTGGAGGATGCACTGCGGAATCTGTCTTCGTTTCAGCTTACGCTCCGCCTCCTTACGCTGCAGGGAGATTACATATGGACATCCGTAAACGGAAGAGTAGATATAAACGGAAGTGAGCGGCAGCTCTATCTTTCCCTCATCGACTGCTCGGAGGATACGGAATCCATGCATATCCAGAAGCAGATCCT
>CAZPEW010000333.1:0-2252 GCA_964585695.1 uncultured Lachnospiraceae bacterium | reverse complement strand
CTCGACAGCTTTGCACGGCGGCAGTATGACCACATCTGCTTCATTGACGGAAGACATAACAGCTATAAACTGCTCAGCTCCAAAGCCGGCTCCGGAGAGTTTCTGCCGGCGGAGGGCACGGATTTTGAGGGAAGCATGCAGCATCTGATCCGGGTACGTGTTGTACCGGAGGAGCAGAAGGGGATGCTCGCCGAAATGACGCTGCAGAATCTCCTGGACAAGCTGGAAAACAGCATTGATCTGGAGTATTACTGCACAATGACGGATGACGCCGGAAATATTCACTATTACAAGTTCTGGGTCAGCTGGATCGACAAGGAAACCAGAAGCATTTCACTGATCAGCAGCGATATCACGGAAGAACACATACGAACAGCAGAAAGACGCCGGGCACTTGCTGTGGCACTCCGCGCAGCACAGCAGGCGAATGCTGCCAAAACGGAATTCCTTTCCCGGATGAGCCATGATATCCGGACGCCGCTGAATGCCATCATCGGTTTTACGGAGATGAGCCTGGAGGAAAAAAGCCTGAGTCCGGAAGTCCGGGACAATCTTAAAAAGACTGCAGCTTCCTCAGGATTTCTTTTGTCCCTCATCAATGATATCCTCAATATGTCAAAGATAGAAAGCGGCAAGATTGTTCTGAATGAGGAGGTATTCCGGATCAGGGATCTGACGGACAGCCTGTCTGCCGCAATAGCACCGCAGTGCGCAGAAAAGAATCTGCGGTTTGCGGTTATGACGGAAAATCTGCATGAAAGCTATACAGGAGATTTCCTGAAGCTGCAGCAGGTGCTGCAGAATGTTGCCGGAAATGCTGTGAAGTTTACGCCGTCAGGCGGCGAAATCAGTCTCAGAATCGAGGAAATTGCAGATCACCTTCCGACTACAGTCCGGTTTATCGTAAAAGACAACGGCTGCGGAATGAGCCGGGAGTTCCTCCCGCATGTTTTTGAATCCTTTGTACAGGAGAAGCGGCAGCCGGAGGCAGAGGCAAAGGGAACCGGTCTGGGACTGGCGATCTGTCACAGCCTGGTTACACTGATGAACGGAACCATTCGGGCGGAGTCGGAACCCGGAAAGGGTTCTGTGTTTACCATCGAGATCCCGCTTCATGCAGCCGCAGAGCAGGAGGAAAAGAAACAGACCGGTGCAGCAGCAGAGAGTAAAGATGCCGGTTCCCGGCAGGAAATGAAGTATACGGACTTTGCCGGACAGCATGTGCTGCTTGCCGAGGACAATGAGATGAATATGGAAATTGCCCGCCATCTCCTGGAGAGAGTGAATCTGCAGGTGGATACGGCAAAAGACGGACTGGAAGCCTGCGAATGCTTTGCGGCTTCTCCGGAAAATCATTACAGTGCCATTCTGATGGATATCCGTATGCCCCGCATGGACGGACTGGAAGCGGCAGGAAAAATCCGTGCCATGGACCGGAGCGACTGCATGCTGCCGATCATAGCCATGAGTGCCAATGCATTCGAGGAGGATATCCACAAGGCGCTGAACAAAGGAATCAATGCATATACGGTAAAGCCGATTGATACCAGGCAGTTTTATGGTACACTGGCAAAATACATAAAAGGAAGGGAGCATGCAGAATGAAAAAATTCATCAATAATCCGCAGGATCTTGTAACGGAGCTTCTGGAAGGCAATGCAGCGGCGAATGCTGATCTTGTACAGCTTGAGAAGGGGCGTCTTACGGTCAGCCGGGCACTCGACAGTGCTGACCGGGTAACGGTCGTTGGAATCGGAGGGTCCGGACATGAGCCGGCGCCGGTCGGATTTGTGGGAGAGGGCATGCTGGACAGTGCCGTGTCCGGAGAGATTTTTGTGGCTCCGGAATCAGACATTACCATTGAAGCGGTAAAGCGCGCAGACCGGGGCAAGGGTGTGATTCTGGTTGTCCTGAATCATCAGGGTGATCTCCTGACCGGTGAGAAAACGGTTGAGGAATGCAGACGGAAAGGCATCCGGATCCGGGAAATCATTACCCAGGAGGATATTTCAAGTGCACCGCGTTCCAAGGCCTCGGAACGGAGAGGACTTGTAGGCTGTATCCTTCTTTACAAGATAGTCGGTGCTGCAGCGGCAATGGGCAGAAGTCTGGATGAGACTGCCCGGATCGGACAGCGTTTTGCAGACCAGATGGCAACGCTTGCGGTCGGACTCAGCGGTGCAACCCACCCGGTAACCGGCGTAAAGCTTGCCGAGTTCGGAATCTTTATTTCCAAGCAAGTTTTTAAAACT
>CAZPEW010000332.1:0-2655 GCA_964585695.1 uncultured Lachnospiraceae bacterium | reverse complement strand
TGAGAACTATTATAAGTTAAATTTTTGTTCAACTTGCACTTGCAATTTAGGAATAAAATTCTATGACACATAACTCGCATTATTATTTAATCGGTGTGATTACCGTAAATAAAAAATATGTAAAAATAGGGGGAAGAAAAAAGTGACAAATAGCTTAACATTTAACAAGGCAATGGAAAAGCATTTTAAGACATTAAAGCAGTATGTGCCGATTGTAGCGAGAGTTCATGGAGGACATCATCCGGAATTTCATGAAGTTCGCAAATTGCTTGACACAATCATTGAGAAAACAAAAGAAGCGGGGACAAATAAACCTGAATTAGACGCAGAGTTTGCCAAGCTGCGGGAGCTCACAGGTAATTACACAGTTCCAGGAGATGTGTGCGAAAGCTATGAGGCTGTTTACAATATATTAGCCGAAATAGATAAGGCATATCGTGCTTAAATCATCATAAAACAGAGAAGAAGGTGAGGGTTTGCAGAAATTTATACTAAGCAAGAAAAATCATATAGCATTGATTAATGCCATTTTAATCATCATTGGACTTGCCAGCGAACTGGGATTCAAAAATGAGACTGTAGCTATTTGGTCCTTGGCTATCGCCTCAATTTTAGGGGTTGCTCCTATTGCAATCCAAGCCTATCAAGCACTGAAGGTTAAAGTCGTCAGTATTGATGTTTTAGTCACCATCGCGGTTATCGGGGCATTTCTCCTTAAGAATTTTGAAGAGTCTGCCATTGTCACCTTCTTATTCTTGTTTGGCGCTTTTCTGGAACAGCGGACATTGAACAAGACACGTTCGGCTATTAAAGAATTAACGGAAATGGCACCGGAAAGCGCTTTAAAACAAATGGATAATGGTGAATTTGAAGAAGTAAAGGTAGACGAAGTTGATGTAGGCGATATATTACTGGTTAAAACAGGTGCGAAAGTCCCTGTTGATGGGACCGTTTTATCAGGAGATGGCCACATTAATGAGGCAAGTATCACCGGCGAACCTATTCCGGTTGGCAAACAGAAAGATTCAGGAGTATATGCCGGAACGATTTTGGAAAATGGGACGCTTCAAATTGTTGCCGACCGTGTAGGCGAAGACACCACTTTTGGCAGAATTATTGAGTTAGTTGAAGAAGCGCAAGATTCGAAATCTGAAGCCGAACGCTTCATTGATAGGTTTTCTAAATATTACACTCCGGCAGTTTTAGTGCTCGCCATAATCGTATGGTTATTTTCACGTAATATTGAACTGGCCATTACAATATTAGTTTTGGGATGCCCCGGCGCACTGGTTATTGGCGTACCTGTTTCAAATGTGGCAGGCATTGGCAACGGAGCACGGCACGGTGTTCTTTTAAAAGGCAGTGAAGTTATTGGCGATTTTAGCAAGGTTGATACAATCGTTTTTGACAAAACAGGTACCTTAACAATAGGCAATCCTAAAGTAGCAGACAAAGAATTTTACACCGACAACGCTCAAGAGGTATTAGCTTACCTTGCAAGCGTTGAAAATGAATCAGACCATCCCTTAGCCAACGCAATTGTAGAGCACATCGGAGATATAAAATTATATCCAGTAGAAAAAACAGATGTTGTAAAGGGCGCCGGAATTATCGCTTACATCGATGGACATAGGGTTGCAGTAGGCAATGTTACTCTTATGGAACGGGAGAATGTTAATTTAGCTGAAAAGGCTCTTGCAGATATTGCCCGATTCGAAAAGAACGGAAACTCCCTTGTTTTAACATCCGTAGATGGTGAATTAAAAGCACTGGTGGGTATCCGTGATCAGGTTCGTCCGGGTGTAAAAGAAGACCTGCAAAAGTTAAAGAAATTAGGCGTCAAAAATCTGGTCGTCCTTTCGGGGGACAACCAGGGGACAGTTGATCTGGTGGCGCATGAATTGGGGTTAACAGAAGCGCACGGACATATGTTACCGGAAGATAAGTCGAAATATATTGAAGAGTTAAAAGCTAAAGGCCATATTGTCGCATTCGTCGGAGACGGAGTAAATGATAGTCCTTCACTGGCTTTGGCGCAAATTGGAATTGCTATGGGAAGCGGCACAGATGTCGCCATTGAAACTTCGGATGTTGTCCTGATGAATTCGGATTTTAGCCGCTTACCGCATGCCCTGGGATTAACAAAGGCAACAGCTAATAATATGCGCCAGAATATTGTTATCGCGGTGGGAGTTGTGTTAGTCCTGCTGGCAAGTGTATTTTTCAGTGATTGGATGAACATGTCGATAGGCATGCTCGTACACGAAGCAAGCATATTAGTCGTAATTTTAAACGGAATGCGGCTTCTTCGTTACAAATTAAAATATTAGAATAAAGGAGAGATAGAAATGCAAAAAGCAACGATTCAATTAGAAACATTGACTTGCCCATCATGCGCCCAAAAGATTGAAAATGCAACAAAATCTTTGAGCGGTGTGGAAAAAGAAAGCGTAAAGGTGTTGTTTAACTCAAGCAAGGTAAAATTTGACTTTGATGCAGAAAAGATATCGATTGAAGATGTTGAAAAGGCTATCACTGCACTTGGATACGAAGTTATAAAATCTCAAGTTAAAGCTAAATAATAAACTGGCTAAAAGAATTTGTTTGAACAATTTGAGCAGTATGAAGAGACTGTTATAGGACATGGCGTCCATG
>CAZPEW010000331.1:0-2675 GCA_964585695.1 uncultured Lachnospiraceae bacterium | reverse complement strand
CGGCTGCCTGGCCACGCGGATCAGACTTTCATAATATGCCGGATTTGTGCACATCTGGTATCGGTCCTCGAGACAGCGGATCAGCATCCCGCCGTTTCTTTTCTGATAGCGCTCCATAAGGCGGACCGCCGCTGCATTCGCGGCTTCCTTGCTGAGATCCAGTGCCGCTGCGATCTGCTCCAGACTCACCGAATTCCCCATCGTAAAAAGCAGCGCCTCTACGGTATTCTCTTCCTCTGCAAGCTCCTCGGAAAACTCCTCATCAATTTCCTCCGCAAGCTCTTTCTGTTGTGCATTCAGCTCCATCCTCTACAGATCCTCCAGATCCTTCATATCAATTTTTTCCTCTGCAGCATCCTCATCCTCTGCAGACTGTATGTCCATATCGCCGAAAGGCTGCTCCTGTACAAGCGTCACCCTGCCCATCTTCATCAGCTCCAGGATGGCAAGGAAGCTCACCACGATATCCATTTTATTCTTTTTCCTGCGGATCATCTGCCGGAAACTGAAACGCTTATGCTCTCTTGCATAATGCAGTACATCCAGAATCCGCGTCTCCAGACTGATTTTCTCGCGTCTGATGACACCGAACTTCCCTCTGACCTTATCGAATGACTCTTCCTTCCGCTTTATGAGATCCTCAAAAACACCGCGGAGCCCGGCCAGCGTTACACCCTCCAGCAGCGCCTCAAGATCAATCGGCGGAACATACTGCTGCACCTCTCTGGGAATGGTCGGCTGCTTGTAAAGATACCTGTCCGCGCTGTCCTCACGGCCCTCCAGCACCTGCCCCATATATTTGTACTTTTTATACTCGAGGAGTCTCTGCACAAGCTCTGCCCGCGGATCGATTTCCTCGCCCTCCTCCGTCACCTCTCTCGGCAGGAGCATCTGCGATTTGATATCCAGAAGCGTTGCGGCCATCACCAGGAAATCGGAGACGATATCCAGATCCTCCTCTTCCATATGGTATACATAATCCATATACTGTGCCGTGATTTCCACAATCGGGATATCATAAATATCAATTTTATCTTTCTCTATAAGGTGCAGCAGGAGATCCAGCGGCCCCTCAAAGTGTTCCAGCTTGTATGTCAGTTGTTCCATCAGTTCATTTCTCTTTCCGGTAATTTTAAAATGCAGCTTTTACTCTGCATGCTGCACTGCAGGCGGCGCGAGTTCAATCACGCTGAGCTCCGGCAGATCATTAATACGGATATTCACCGAATGCGTGCCCAACCCCCGGTTTACAAGCATCGCGGACTGTCCGTAATGGAAGACACCGCTGCATTCGCGTACCAGAAACTGATACTGCGGTGTCATCAGGCCGCCGAAATGCGGGAGACGGATTGTTCCTCCATGGAAATGTCCGCATAAAACCAGATCTGCGCCGGCATCTGCTGCCTCATGAAAGTACAGCGGCGAATGCAGAAGCCAGATATGATACCGCTCCGGATCCTCTTCCGCCGGACTCTTCTGCAGGAAATCCGCAGCGAATGCCTTCTTTTTCCGCAGGAAAAGTCTCTGATAATAATCCAGCGTCAGGCTGATTCCGCGGATGGAAAGCTCTCCTGCCCGGGCCGCGGAATCATCCAGAACCGTGATTCCCTTAAGGCTCTCAAGAAGCTGTGAAGACTGCTGCAGTGCTGTACATCTTTCCTCTGCAGAATACACTGTCCCGCTCCTGTCCGTGCGGAGCCCCGCCTTTTCAAAAAGGCGGAGCTCATGATTTCCATATGCAAAGTATACAGGAAATTCCTGTTTGAGTACATTGAGAAATTTCACAGAATTTTCAATCGCATCTCCGTTTCTTTTTCTCTTCCGGAAATGCGGTTTATGACAGACAATCATGTCTCCTCCGATCAGAATGCAGTCCGGCTTCTCACTGCGGATTCTGTCCAGCAAAAGTACATTGTCTTTTCCGAATTCCTTTTCATGCAGATCCGACAGGAAAAGCAGCTTGTGTCTCTCCTTTATCTTTGGAGATGAAAAGAAATAATGATCTGTTTTAAGGTGACCGCGCTCATAATCAGAGCGCAATTTCGACATATATACCAGAACAGCAATCAAAATTATGGAAAATTTCACATGCATATTATCCCTTTCCAAACCACCCTGATTATGTTATTATTTTATTAAATTTCAATATCATTATTTGTTTTTTGGATAGTACTATTCTTTTTATCTGAGGAATTTCTTCCGTTCAGTCAGTCATCCAAATCTGCAAAAATCTAATCTTTTAAAGGAGCACAGCCCATGATAACTTATGAGCCTTTCTGGAATGAACTTAAAAATTCCAGAGAAACACAGTATACGCTGATTACGTATCACCGGATCTCTCCGGGACACATCTACCGCCTTCGTAACAATCTGCCTCTCTGCACCACAACAATCAATCAGCTCTGCAATGTCCTGCAATGCAATGTATCTCACATTCTCAGCTTCCGGAGCGATTCTGCGGACAAAACCACATCGGTTTAAAGGCTCTGCACAGGGGTAAGGCAGCGGTGTATCGTACAGAGCACTGCCCGGCAGCCTTTCATAAAACAACTGCCTGTCATGGTTTCCCACTGACAGGCAGTTAAACATCACACGTCTTTTTGATCTCTGTCATTCTCTGCAGACTTGACATCTGACTCCAGCTCTCTCGCCTTTGTCTCGATCTCTGTCGGATT
>CAZPEW010000330.1:0-2683 GCA_964585695.1 uncultured Lachnospiraceae bacterium | reverse complement strand
GGTATTATTTCACTCATGACACTTTAACGCGCTACCATGGTAGAGAGATAAACCGAGAGCAGCGGACTGGTCTCATGGAAACAGGTCATGAGACTGCGTCGCTTCCGGTCATCCCGCGCTTTTACTGACGGTAGTTCTGTTGTATACTGAAAGCAGCAAACTTTTGGAACAGACAGCTTGCAGGTAATCATTCGGAGGTAACTGTATGTCTTATTTTTTAAATCCTTACTATAAGAGTCTGGAGCCCTATACACCGGGGGAGCAGCCGCAGGATAAAAAATACGTAAAGCTGAATACCAATGAGTCGCCGTTTCCGCCGTCTCCGGAGGTGCTCCGTGCGGTTGACCGGAGCAGCGTGGAGAAGCTCAGGCTGTATTCGGATCCTACACTGCGGCCGCTGAAGGAAGCACTGGCGGAGCGCTATGGAGTTCTGCCGGAGGAGGTATTTGTTTCCAACGGTTCGGATGAAGCTCTTAATTTTGCATTCATGTGCTTCGGCGGAGACGGAATTGCCTTCCCGGATATCAGCTATGGCTTTTATCAGGTTTTTGCGGCGCTCCATCATATTGAACCGGATGTAAAGCCGCTGCAGCCGGATTTCAGCATTTCTGTCAGTGACTACATGAACATTTCCAGGGCCGTTGTGATTGCAAATCCCAATGCGCCGACCGGGCTTACGCTGTCGCCGGGAGAGATCCGGATGATTGCCGCCTCCAACCGGGAGCATGTGGTAATCGTTGATGAAGCGTATGTGGATTTTGGTGCAGAATCCGTGATTCCGCTTACAAAGGAATTTGACAATCTGCTGGTGATACAGACCTTTTCCAAATCCCGTTCTCTTGCAGGCGCAAGAGTGGGATATGCAATCGGGAACCGTGAGCTGATCCGTGATCTGGAGACCATCCGTTTTTCAACCAATCCTTACAATGTCAACCGTCTTTCCATGGCTGCAGCGACAGCTGCCGTAAAATCGGTATCCTATTATAAGGAGAAGTGCGGACGGATTATTGCAAACCGGGCCTACACCAGAACAGAGCTTGAGAAGCGCGGTTTTACCTGTACGGACTCCAGAGGCAACTTCCTTTTTGCCATGAGCAGGAGGATCGACGGGAGAGAGCTGTATCTCAGGCTTAAGGAAAACGGAATCCTTGTCCGCCATTTTGATGCGGACAGAATATGTCAGTACAACAGAATCACAATCGGCACACGCGGTGATATGGATGATTTCCTTAAGGCCGTGGATCAGATTATGGAGGCGAAGCAATGAGAACTGCAGAAATCAATCGTGTAACCAATGAAACGGACATCAATCTGTGGCTGGATCTGGACGGAGACGGCAAGGAATCCGAGATCAATACCGGTATCGGCTTCCTCGATCATATGCTGACGCTTTTTTCCCGTCACAGCGGGATACAGATGAATCTCACCTGCCAGGGCGATACCTGGGTGGATGATCATCACAGCGTGGAGGATATCGGCATTGCGCTCGGACAGGGCGTTGCCGAGGCGCTCGGAGACAAAAAGGGGATTATCCGCTATGCATCTCTCCAGCTTCCGATGGATGAGGCGCTGGTCGAAACAGCCGTGGATATTTCCGGCCGTGGTGCCTGTTTCCCGGTTCTGAGTTTTCCGTCCCAGAAAATCGGGACCTTTGACACCGAGCTCGTAGAGGAGTTCCTCCGGGCATTCGCCGCGAATGCTGAGATCACCCTGCATGTGCGTGAGATCTGCGGGACCAATTCCCACCACATTGCCGAGGCCTGCTTCAAGGGGCTGGGACATGCAATGCGGGAGGCGGTCAGGACAGATGAACGTTTTGCCGACCAGATTCCGTCCACCAAGGGCGTGCTGTAAAGCAAACTGTGCTTTGCGGGAAAACAATGGCGCAGTGTTCCATGGAGACGCTGCATGCAGGAGAAATCAATGATCGAAACGAAATTAAATGCATTATATGAGAAATACGGCTACCGGAAGTTCAAGATGTCCAAGTTTGAGCCTTATGATCTTTATGCGGACAACCGGGATTTCCTCAAGTCCTCGCAGCTCATTACCTTTACGGATCTGGACGGATCGCTGCTTGCGCTCAAGCCGGATGTGACGCTTTCCATCGTCAAGGCGAATGCCGGCGGAGAGGAAAAAGTTTATTACAACGAGACCGTCTACCGCCCGAAGGATGACCACTATAAGGAAATCCTCCAGGCAGGTGTGGAGCGGATCGGGAGGATCGACAGCTTTTCCGAGGCAGAAATCATAGCGCTGGCGGCCAAATCCATGGCGCTGGTATCCGAGAACTTTGTGATCCGGATATCGGATGCGGCTTTCCTCCGCGAGCTGTTTTCCTTTATGCAGCTTTCGGATTCCACGATGGAGGAGGTGCTGCGGCTGTTTTCCATGAAAAATTCGGCAGGACTTGCGGCGCTGACCGGCAGCGGACGCCTGACAGAGGCAGGCGCTGACAGTCTGCGGGAGCTTGCGGAGATGTATCTCCCGTTTGCAGAGGGTGTGGAGAAGCTGCGGAAATTTGCGATCAGCAACACTTCCATGCAGATGGTGGAGCACTTAAAGGAGCTGAGCTGCATACTGGAGGCATTCGGCGTGCTGGATTCCGTATTTCTGGATTTCTCGCTGGTCAACAGCATGGACTACTACAACGGGATCATTTTCCAGGGTGCCGGTGCGGATA
>CAZPEW010000329.1:0-2695 GCA_964585695.1 uncultured Lachnospiraceae bacterium | reverse complement strand
TGAGCATCTGCATATAGGCGATATTCCGATTATTCATATTACACCATTCTTTATTAAAAGATCCCCTAAAAAGCTGGAAAAAATTCATCAAAAACAGATAAATATGACAATATAATACTGCATATTTACCGAAATATCAATAAATCGTGATAATTTAGTCGTTTGACTTCAAACGGGCAGATACATAGAATGAACATAAGAGTGAGGCCTCCAAAAAAGAACAAGGGGAAAAAATATGTCAATGTTAACTATCTGTCTGGTTATCTGTGTACTTACCATAATCAGCTATATCTGGGGAAAAATCTCCATGGCGGCCACGGCGCTGCTCAGTATGATTCTTTTTGTTGTTACCGGCTGCCTTCCGGCCAAGGATGCTGTTGCCAATTTCGGCAATGCGAATGCAGTCATGCTTGTGACCATGTTTGTTGTTGCGGCAGGCTTCAACCGCACACAGTTTGTGCACAAGGTTGCATCAAGTGTCAATACCATAGCCAAGGGTTCTCTGATCAGGGTTATGTTCGGCTATGTCATTGTCACGATGCTTCTTGCACAGTTTATCAGAAGCTCCATGGTTGTATACGGTATCATGATTCCGATGCTGATTGCCACCTGCAGTGAAATGAAGATACATCCGTCCAAGGTTGCATTCCCGATTGCACTGATAGCAGTTACAACGTGTGCAACACTTCCGATCGGTGCCGGTGCAGGACAGTTTGCCGAGCTGAACGGATACCTCGAGAGCACAGGCTATACAGCCTATTCAGTACAGCTTCTGGATGTCATGAAGGCACGTCTTCCGCTTCTCATAATTATCTGTATTTATGCCATTTTCTTTGCCGTAAAATTTTCACCGGATCAGCCGGTGGTTGCAACCGGAGATGTCCGTGATATGCGGGATAAAAGAGAACCGCTGCAGCCGTTCCAGGAAAAATGCGGCTATATTATCATGGCGCTTACCATTCTGGGCCTTTTTTTCCAGCCGCAGCTTAAGCTTGCAAACTGGGTGATTACTTTAAGCGGAGCTGTTCTGATGGCAGCGACCGGCGTTCTTAAACCAAAGGAAGTAACGGACTCCATTCCGTGGTGGATTGCATTCGTTTATGTAGGCGCACTCTGCATGGGCAATGCGCTGGCAGCAACCGGCGCAGGAGATGCGGTAGGCGGCTTCCTTTCCGGTATTGCTGCCGGTCTCGGAAATAAATATCTGATTGGTTTTGTATTTTTCCTGATTCCGTTTTTCCTGACACAGGTTATGATGAATAATGCGGTCATTACCATTTTTGTACCGATTGCGGCACTGGCCTGCAAGGCAATGGGCTGCAATCCTGTAGGACTCATCATTCTGGTGCAGACAGGAAGCCTCAGTTCCTTTATGTCTCCTATGGCAACACCTACAATTCCTATGGCGATGGCACTTGGAGGCTATGATGTTCCGTCGGTATTCCGGCAGTCCATAGTTCCGGCGCTGATCTGCTGTGCTGTATCTGTTTTCTGGATCATGACGGTATTTCCGCTTTATTAAACGTAAGAATCCTGATTTAAACGAAAGGAATGCGAATGCATATGGCAAGATTTGAGGGTATCGGTCTCTGCTGCGGAAATTACGGCAGCAAGGATGTCGGAGAAAAAATATTCGGGGGTGAAAATACCATCCGTTCACAGATGAAGGTGGAGGCTGCGCTGGCAAAGGCGGAAGCAGAAGCCGGAATCATACCGGAGGAGGCAGCCCGGGAAATAGCAGAAAAATGCAGGACAGAGCTGATCTCCGAGGAAGAGTACTTCAGACAGCTTGCCATTACAGGGCATCCGCTGATGGGACTTGTGCGCTGTTATGCTGCAGTGTGCAGCAATGGCTTCGGGCAGTATGTCCATTACGGCACAACGACACAGGATATCCTTGATACCGCTGTCATGCTGCAGCTCAGACAGGCTTATGAAGTAATTGAGGATAAGGTTCATCTTCTGAGAAACATACTGATTTCTCTTGCGGAGAAATACAAGAGTACAGTTGTGATCGGCAGAACCAATGACCAGCAGGCAATGCCGATTACACTGGGGTTCCGTTTTGCTTCCTGGCTGGATGAACTGAACCGTTCGGCAGAACGTCTTAAGGAGGATAAAAAACGTATTTTTGCAGGTCAGTTCGGCGGAGCTGTCGGAACGCTTGCTTCTCTTGGAACGGCTGGTCTTGAGGTACGCAGGATATTTCTGGAGGAACTGGGACTGGATGTCCCGGTGATTGCCTGGTATGCGGCAAGGGACCGGCTTGCGGAGCTTTGCTCGGATCTGTGCATTCTCATGGGTGCACTCGGCAGGATCGGAAATGAAGTTTACAATGCGCAGAAGACGGAAGTAAATGAGCTTGCAGAGGGGTTTGTCATGGGCAAGGTAGGTTCGTCTACCATGCCGCATAAAAGGAATCCCTTTGTATCAGGCAGGGTGGTCACCTATGCCCGCCTGTCCCGCAGTGTTATGATGGATGCGCTGACTGCGATGGAAGGTACAAACGAAAGAGATGTACGGTCTCTGCTGATGGAAAATGATTTTCTGACAAGAATTTTCCTTCTTGCAGACGGTGCGCTGGATGAATGTATGAACCTCCTTTCACATATGGAAATCCATGAAAACGGTATACGGCGCAATCTTGGCCTGCAGAACGGACTTGTGTATGCAGAGGCACTGATGATGCATCTTG
>CAZPEW010000328.1:0-2723 GCA_964585695.1 uncultured Lachnospiraceae bacterium | reverse complement strand
AATTCGCTTGAATAATCAAGCACTCTCACCAGTTATACTGGTGGGAAAGTTGAGTAAAATATTTTTATACTTAATATATTTACAATGCAAAGGAGTCTCCATGAATCAGTTCAGAAACAGAACCGCCGCAGTTCTCCGCGCACTTTCCGCTCTCAGATACCAGTATCCGGCAGAAATCCTGGATATACAGACCGCAGACAGTTCGTATCAGCTTGCAGAACACTTCCATGCTGCAGATCATGTATGGAAAGCATTCGGCAGAAACGAAACCTGGGGCGGCTATGACCGCCATTTCTGGTTCCGTGCATCCGTTTCCGCTGCATCCGGAATGATCGGAATGCCGCTGCAGCTTATGCTTTCCACCGGAGCTTCTGATATCTGGAATACTGATAATCCGCAGATTATCGCCTATCTGAACGGAAACATGACCGCAACAATGGACATGAATCACCAGGAGCTCCGTCTTACGGATTCTCTTTGCAAAGAGGATGTTTTTGAGCTTGCATTTTATGCCTATTCCAATACTGCATCTGAAAGCAATTTCTTCCATCTTGCTGTCTTTGTCCCGGATGATGAAACAGCTGCTCTTTATTATGACATGAAGGTTCTGTTTGATGCTGCAGATCTTCTGCCGGATGATTCTCTTTCATCCATCCAAGCCTTTGACGTATTGAACCGGTGCATCAATCTCCTTGATCTGCGGGACACTGATTCCGCAGAATTTCATGACTCCATTCTCTCCGCACGGGCATTCCTGAAAAAGGAATATTACAGCACGCATACACCTTCTCCGGTAACGGTATACAGCGTCGGACATACACATATCGATGTAGCCTGGAAATGGCCGCTCCGCCAGACACGGGAAAAGGCTGTCCGCAGCTTCCAGACCGTACTGAATCTCATGAAGCAGTACCCGGACTTCCGTTTCATGTCCAGCCAGCCGCAGCTTTACCGTTTTGTTCAGGAGGATGCTCCCTGGCTGTTCTCCGGAATAAAGAAAAGAATTGCAGAGGGACGCTGGGAGGCAGACGGCGGTATGTGGCTGGAGGCAGACTGCAACCTGACCGCAGGCGAATCTCTGGTGCGTCAGTTTTTATACGGCCTGCAATATATGAAAACCGAACTGCAGGCACCCCGGAATGAGGTGCTGTGGCTGCCGGATGTATTCGGCTACAGTGCTGCTCTCCCGCAGATCATGCGGCAGTTCGGGATCCATTATTTCATGACCACAAAAATAGGCTGGAATGATACCAACGCATTTCCTTATGATACCTTTTTGTGGAAAGTCATAGACGGAAGTGAGGTTCTGACCCATCTGATTACAACACGCAGTTATGATAAGCATCCGGAAGTCACAGAAGGAAAATCCCACAGCACTACCTACAATGGTATGCAGACAGCCTCTCAGATCATGGGGACCTGGCAGCGATATCAAAATAAGAATCTCAGCACCGATGTTCTTACCTGTTTCGGCTACGGAGACGGCGGCGGCGGACCAACCGCTGAAATGCTGGAGGAAGATCTCCGCCTGCATGACGGCCCCGCAGACTGTCCTAAGACAAGACAGTCTTCTGCAAAGGAATTTTTCCATACACTGGAAAAAAACATGAACACAGACTATCTCCCGGAATGGGTCGGCGAGCTTTACCTCGAATTTCACAGGGGCACCTATACCTCCATGGCTGAAAACAAAAAAAGCAACCGGGCCTGCGAATTCCTTCTCCAGAATGCAGAATTTCTTTCGATACTCTCAGAAGACTCCCTCCCCTATCCAAAAGAACGACTGGATGCATGCTGGAAGCTGCTGCTTTTAAATCAGTTCCATGATATTCTGCCGGGATCCGCTATTAACGAGGTATACCGGGAGTCTGCGGAGCAGTACCGCACTATCCGGGATACAGGAAACAGCATCATGCGCGAAGCCGCAGAAGCAGTCTGCCGCCGTTTCAAGGCCGGTACCGCGGAAACACCGGATGCGGTCTGTGCCTTTAATACACTTGGATTCAGCCGTACCTCGACTGTTCTGCTTGATCTGCCTGTTTTCTCTGCATCAGAAATGCAGGAAACTGAAGACGGCCGCTTCCTCTGCCTTCTCAGAGATGTGCCTGCCAAGGGATTTATGATCAGAACCGCCGCAGAAGGTATATCGGAAAAAGACTGCTGTCTGCACTCCCCGGATCCGTCCAACACGAATCATCTCAGCCTGCAGACAGGTTCATCACCGGTTATCTCTTTTTACGAGGAAGATGCTTCCGGACGCCCTGTAAAAATCATTACGGATTATTTTGAAATCGGATTCGACGAAAACGGCGAGATCAGTCATCTTTATGACCTTGCAGAAAGCCGCAGTGTACTGCAGGAAAACCTGACGGGAAATCAGCTTCTCGTATACGAGGACCGTCCGTACGAGTATGACGCCTGGAATATAGATCCCGCCTATAAAGAAAAATGCTGGCATTTTGCAGCACCGTCTGTATTCAGAATCACCGAAAACGGAAGTATCCGGGCCTGCATCCATCTGGAAAGACACTTCCTCCGGTCCGTGCTTCAGCAGGACATTTACTTTTACAGGCATACAAAACGTATTGATTTTAAGACAAGACTCGACTGGCATCAGCATAAGCTCCTTTTAAAAGCAGCATTTCCGATGGATCTGCAGACCGATCATGCAGTATATGATATACAGTTTGGGAATGTCACCCGTCCGACTCATCAGAACACCA
>CAZPEW010000327.1:0-2745 GCA_964585695.1 uncultured Lachnospiraceae bacterium | reverse complement strand
TCACTGATCTGTCTCCGCAGTTCCTGCTTCAGCCTGGGCACAGGTTTTTTGCTGTTTCCAGGATCCCTGCGGTACTGCGCGAATGCTTCCGAATAAGCATAATCATAGGCAGTGATATAGAGATCCGTGCGGAAAATGATCTCATTGTCTCCCTGCAGCATGCGGAGTACCTCCGCCAGTGTATCGATATGGGTTGACAGTTCCATCTGCGTGCTGGCCTTGCCGGTATGCAGCTGCTGCTCCTGCAGTTCCTGCAGAGCCCGGTCGATCTGCTGCACACTTTTATAATGGTCCATCGGCTTCAGCTTCATGACGACCTTGGTACCGGGGATATTGAAAATCCCGGCTCCCCACGCATTATTGACCATTGTCGGATATTTTACGATTCTTAAATTATGCGTAACAATACCGTCAAACCGCACCTGTCTCGGCGTAAGTTCTATGCGTTCCGGAAGAATCCAGTCCATATACTGCTCCGGTTTCAGCTTCCAGGCCTCATGCTCATCAAAGTCAACTGTATAATTGTATTTCAGAAAAACGGCCAGTTCCGGACCGCTGAGCTGGCTGCACTCCATGCTGCCCCCCTCCAGCGTCTGCATCATATTCCCGACCTGTTCATCCAGTGTTTCTCTGCTTTTATGAAACAGCACCAGATAATGAAAAGGTACATATACCTTATTCTCGGTATTAAAATCCGCAATCTGCGAAATACGGTCCTGGATAATACCTACTCTTTCTGTCAGCTCCTCTTTGGTAAACATCCCGTGTACAAAGGCTTTTTTCAGCTCCTCGAGCTTCTTTTTTTCCGCCTCGATGGTACTGTCATAAACAATCGGACGGTCGATTTTAACCATGGCGGCCGTTTCGTTCAGCTGGACGGCGCGCAGCACCGATGCATAGGTGCGGTCAATCATCTGATTCTGACGTTCTGCCGAGTACAGCCGGAATTCGACCGGCATAATCTGTATAACCGCTCCGTAATATTCTCCTGCATACTCAATATATTTACCCTGGACGCCGGTAAACGGAGTAATGTCCTCAATTGACGCAGCTGAAATACCGCCGGCATGCAATCCCCGCTTTCCTGCTGCTCCGGACATTTTTCCGCTGTCCGGATGCGCCCCGGCAGCCTTACGCACATACTGCTTCTGCCGTGCGGAATACAGCAGCGCATTGTAAACACTCTTATAAGGCTTATCCTCATCAAATGAAACAGTCAGGCCGATTGTCAGCACAATCACAATGATAAACAGAATCAGCCGGAACGGGAGATCTGAAAGAAGAATCGTAAAGGCCAGCATGCATCCGCCCAGAATAACGAGCATATCCACCACACCGATATTCCTGAAAAACTGCATCTGTACATTCGTTTTCTTAGGAATAATTCTCATTGCAAGCATCCCCCATCCTTTTATTCATTTTCGTCTGCCGACTCGTTTTTATAGGCTTTGGATAAATCCATGCTCTTATCTGCTCTTTCCAGTCCGCTTACATGATATTTGCCGTCCTGGCCGGCCTCACGGTGGAGTCCGAATATATCCGTGATATGATATTCGCCGTCACTGCCTTTTTCCTGCCGGACCTCTTTTCCAAAGATTCTGGAAAGGTAGCTGTGCCCTTCCGCATCCGTCTCTTTTTTCATCCCCAGCATCCCGATTGCAGTATGCATGGTTCCGTTTTCGTCTACTGTCTTATGCATCCCGATCAGATTGCAGTCCCGGAATAAGAAATGATCATCTGCATCTTTTTTCCATGTACAGCCGGCAAGACTTATCTTGTTCACAGTTTTGACACCCTGCTGGTTATTTTTCCAGGATACACACGGCAGACTGATCTTTTCTGCATGTTTGCCGCTGTAGCGCACACCGCAGCCAAACAGCCGGATATTGGTTCTGCCTTTCTCGTCTTTGCCGATCCTGAATGCCTTCCCCTTGCCAGGCGCCCAAAGTATCTGCTTTTTACCATCACTTGTATAAGCGGTCTTAAAGCCAAGCCTGCCGCCGAGTCCTGCGGAAGCAGTCCTCTGGTATTTGACTTTGGCGTTCTTCACCGGCTCTCCTGCTTGATCTGTACCTGCATTGCTGTTTTCTGCAGCTGCCGCACCATTCCCTGTATCTGCCGTACTGTTTCCTGCTGCATTTCTTTCCTCCGCTGTACCACCGGAAATGCCGCCTGCAGAATTACCTGTGAAGCTGCCGTCTGTACCTGTATCTGTCGTACTGTTTCCTGCTGCTGCCGCACTGACGTGCTGCCCGCCTGCCGGACTGTTTCCTGCTGCTGCACTGCTTCCTGCTGCTGCCGTACTGACAGCTGAAGGGATGCCTGCCGGACTGTTTCCTGCTGCCGCACCGCTTCCTGCTGCTGCCGTACTGACAGCTGAAGGTATGCCTCCCGGATGTGCAGAAGCTGTGTGCCCTGGGATGGTTCCCAGCTGCACTGTATTTCCGTTTCCCTGATAAGCCTGCTTTTCATCTGCGCTTTTTTCAGCATTCCCGGCCTTTTTATTATCCGTTTTTCCTTCTCCGTCTTTCTTCCTGAGCCGCTCGATGCCGCTGGTTGCCAGTCCCGCACCGCCGTGGAATGCTGCAATTACAGTTCCTCCGCCGACCATTGCCGCACCCGTCTCGCCGGCAGCTGCACTCTGCGAAAGTATTTCCGTCACTACATGTCCGGACTTATAAACAGCCCAGGCACCGCCCAGAAGGAAAATCAGACGTGTGAGATAATCCATCTCATCACTCTTTG
>CAZPEW010000326.1:0-2745 GCA_964585695.1 uncultured Lachnospiraceae bacterium | reverse complement strand
TGGCCCATCTGATTAAACTCCGCAACGAGATGCGGAAGGAAGAATTGATGGAGGCAGTTATCAAGAGTGACCGTTCTTACGATGAGATCTTAGCCTTTATAAAAGGCGTCGGGGACTGACCGACGCCTCATTGAGTGTCAAAAACTCTGGAAGTTAAGATTTTGTCATCAGCATTCTGATGATTATTTTCAGCTTTTTCTGTTTTGCCCGGCCGATGCAGACGGTGACGGTTCTGGAAGTAATTGTCTGCGTTCTGCTGATTGCCTTTGGCGTATACCAGATCGTGGATTATGCCAATGAACCGGTCTGGTTCCGGTATGCGGGCGGACTTGTGAATGGAATTTTCAATATTATTCTCGGCTTTTTGCTGCTGGCATCGCCAAAGGAAGTCGGGATATCGACATTCGCATTTCTTTTTGGCTGGGGTCTGATGCTGACAGGCATCGAAAAAATTTCAATGGGAAATAAACTGCAGTTTTTTGAAGTGGAAAACTATGGCTGGCTTGTCGCGAGCGGGGTTGTCAACATCGTGGCTTCTCTCTTGTTTATTCTTGTTCCGCTGGCATCGACCATCGCCCTGAATTTTGTGCTGGCGATCTACCTTATGGTGGGCGGGGTTACACTTCTTGTCGAGGCGGTCAGGATGAAAGAACTGAAGGTGAAATAAAAGGTTATACCATGCAGAGCGTTATGTGAATCCACCATCCAGGGGGATGGTTTATTCCATTGTTGCCGGAGCCGGAGAAACCGGAGTGAATCCACCATCCAGGGGGATGGTTTGGTCCGGAAATTTTCTGTAAAGTCCTATGATTGTTTAGAAATCTACCATCCGGAGTGCGGTGTACGTGCCGGAGGAGAGAGAAACAGGCCTGAATACGCAAAATGCTGATTCAGGCCTGTTTTTTTGGGGATTTTTCAAGGTTTTTATCGTTGGGAACAGGCCTGATACAGAAAATTGTGGCATCAGGCCTGCTTTATACAGAAAGTTTGATAATTAAATAACGAACCCTGATGAAAAAGCAGGCCTGCATTGAAATTAAATCTATTCAGGCCTGTTTTGGCTGTCGCAGGAGCTTTAAACTAAGAAATTATACAGGCCTAAAAAGACATTCGCGGGATCCAAGCCTGTAAGACGTTTGATTTATTAATAAGACATTCGTGGGATCCAGGCCTGTTTGACAAAATTCACTGGTAGCGTTACGTATGAGGCAGGCACATGGGGTGCTGCTGCGCGGTCGTTTGTACGGGTCAAGGGATTTCTTGCTGTTTACGGCGGACAAGTTCAACATGCCGCCATATGCAGAAAGTCTTCCGCTTGTGATTTCCAAATATCTGGCTCTGGGAATGGATCTCACGACGATTATGAAGGTGGTTGCCGAGACACCGGCTGATCTTATGGGGATGCGTGATAAAATCGGAACGCTTAAGGCGGGCAGCGATGCGGACATTGCATTTTTTGTGCTGAGATTTGCTGATTTTGCGCAGGAATTGAATCAGAAGCGGGTCATCTTATAATAAGTGCAATGGGTGCCGGTGCGGCACTTTTGCGGAGTCTGAGTTGAGATGGGACTGTTTTTTTGATCCGGGAGGGAAAAATGAGGAAAACAGTGTATGTGTGTGCGGTTATGGCGGCAGTAACGGTATTTCTGGCGGGGACAGCATTCGCGGGAGAATGGAAGCGGGACAGTGTCGGCTGGTGGTATCAGAATGATGATGGGAGCTATCAGCAGAATCAGTGGTTCCAGGATAAGAACGGGAAATACTATTATTTTAATGCTGCGGGCTATATGCTTGCGGGTACGGTGACACCGGATGGCTATCAGGTGGGTGCGGACGGCGCATGGATCAGCGGGGCAGCGGCAGCCGGCAATACTGCGGGGATCGATCTGGGTTCGTACATCGGAACGGCTGCCGGCAATTTTGCCGGTTCGCACAGCAGCTTCAGGTCTGGCGGCGGGACGGTGTATTCGGATGGTGAGAACAGTGTCGAGGCAGGAAGCAATGGGCTGATCGTGAGGGTTACTGCCGGTGACAGCAGCTGCAGTATTGTCGGTATCAGGCCGGGAGATTCTGTCGATGATGCAAGAACTGCTCTTGCATCACAGGGCTGGACGGACAAGGGCAGAGTTTCACACATGCAGCTGTACTGGATGCAGCGGGGTGACGGGCTGATCATCCGTTTCTGGGTCAGCGGCAGCACGATTTCATCGATTGAAGCAGGCACAGGCTTCTGAGGACATTCGTGTGGTTTAGAGTGCCGGAGGATCCCGGGAGATAGGTCCGGGCCTGGGTCAAATGAGATGTACCGGGGGCCGGAGCTGTCGGGATGCCGGGCAAATGAGATGTACCGGGGGCCGGAGCTGTCGGGATGCCGGGCAAATGAGATGTGGCGGGAGCCGGAGCTGTCGGGACGCCGTGGCAAATGAGATGAACCGGGAGCCAGAGCTGTCGGGATGCCGTGGCAAATGAGATGTGGCGGGAGCCGGAGCTGTCGGGACGCCGTGGCAAATGAGATGAACCACTTCTGCAGCGAGCAAACAGGCCTGGAGACGCAAAATGCTGATTCAGGCCTGCTTATTTTTGGCGTTTTTGGGATTTTTATCATCGGGAACAGGCCGAATACGGATAATCACTGATTCAGGCCTGCTTTTTCTCTGGAGTTTGTTAAGAAACTTAACAAGTTGGGCGGAATAGTCGCTTCACAAATGAAGTTTTTTTCTGTAGGCCTGCTTTCACATAGGCAAC
>CAZPEW010000325.1:0-2774 GCA_964585695.1 uncultured Lachnospiraceae bacterium | reverse complement strand
ATTCTGATGTGTCTTCTTGCCAATCTGATGCCTTCTGTATTTACAGGTATCTTCACGAAGGATCAAGAAGTCATCATCCAGGCAGATCAATACTTCCGCACTTATTCGATTGACTGCATTCTGGCTGGGATTACCTTCTGCATCAACGGCTATCTGTGCGGCATCGGCAAATCATCCATTACGTTCATGCACAATGTGATTTCCATCTTTACCGTTCGTATTCCTTGTGCTTGGATCTTAAGCAGATTATATCCCTCTACATTGAGTCCGATGGGTCTGGCATCTCCGCTTGGCTCTGTGATGTCATTGGTGATCCTGACTGTCTGGTATTACCTGCATAAGAAAAAGATATGTGAGCTCTGAAATGGCAGCGCTTTCATTTCTGCGAAGTTGAACTTATAATATAAAAGAAGTATTCATGGAGGCTTGATACAATTATGGCGGTAAAAAAAACACCGGTGTGCCCACACTGTGGATCAAAGGATGTAAAAGAAGCAGATGGTTTCTATCACTGCAAGAACTGCTCCAGTGATTTTGGCAGAACAGCTTTGACAGATGACGGCAAGCCAATGGTTGATGAAGTAACAGGAATTCGTTTTCGTTTTGGTGATGCCATCAGCGGATCTGTTCATCTCAGATTTGCGGAAGATGCAGGAAGCTGTGTCTTTGAAGTATATGATGCAAATCTTGGCGGTGCAGATAAGGTAGCTGAAGTTTTACCAATGAAGAAGTGGATGGAACTGAAGCGGAAACTGTTCGAAGAACTGTATGTCAGTGATTGGGACAAATTCTACATTCCAGTCAATGACGGACAGACGATCCGCGGCAATAACAGCTGGGAATTCTCTGTGATTGTCAACGAAAATGAGGAAGTGACTTACAGCGGTATTGATGCATATCCTGTCTACTGGCATGGTCTGCTGAATCTGCTGGATCCATATTTAGACAAACTGAAACAGGAGTGATAAGAGAGCACGAGCTCTCTTTTTTACTCAGAAAGGATATCTTATGAACTTAGTATTTTTTGATATCGATGGAACCCTTGCGTTAGGAAAAGAAGTACCCGACAGTGCACAGAAGGCAGTCAGAGCACTGCGTGAGCATGGAGATATGGTATGGATCTGCACTGGCAGAGCTTTAAAGTACGCCAAGTCTAATTTCCATCAATATGCCAATGGATATATTGTCTCCAACGGCAGAGAAGGATATACCTGCTGTGCAAAGATCTTTGAACGGCCGCTGACTGCGGAACAGATCAGGGAGATCAAAAAGCGTCTGGATGAAGTGGGTGCTGGCTATGCATTCTATGAAAGCAGCCATGGTCACTACTTTGGACCATCAGACGGTTTTCAGGATATTGCGGCTGTGTGGGATGAAGGTTTCATCGTCAAAGGAGGAGATCTCTCTTCCGTGAAAATCTATAACTTTGATATCTGGTTCAAGGACCAGGATCAGTACAAGGCAATTGAAAACACATTAAAGGATATTGCTATCCTGAATCCGCATGGAAAACACCCAAGTGCTGATGTCACTATCCTGGGATGGGATAAGGGAGATGCTTTGGCAGCAGTTGCAGAGTATATGAAAGTCCCTTTGGAGAATACCTACGCCTTTGGGGATGGGCTGAATGATGTATGTATGATCAAACGCGCTGGACATGGCATTGCGATGGGCAACGGTCAGGAAGAACTGAAGAAAGCAGCCGAATTTGTAACAACTGATATTCGTGAAGATGGTGTCTGGAATGGATTGAAACACTATCATCTGATTTAAAAAATTCCAATGTTTGCTATAATAGCCCGGTATGAGTGAAAAATATTTATTTTTTGATATGGATGGAACAATGATTGCGCCTGGTACGCATCATATCCTTCCTTCAACAGTAGAAGCACTGAAACAGGCCGAAGAAAAAGGATGCCATGCTTTTCTCTGCACGGGCAGAGGATATGGGATGGCACTGGAATATCAGGATGAGATCAAGATCCCCGGTGTTGTCTTTTCCAATGGAGCTGGCATTGCCTACGAAGGGAAAATCCTGGAGACACATGATATCGGCCAAGAAACAGTCAAGAAAATGACAGATCTGATCACTGCCTTAGGCGGCGGCTTTCAGATCATCGGGGTCGACTATATCTGGCAGAATGCTAAAGAGCACCGCCGGTTTGCGGAAAGATTTCCGATTGAATATCCTGATCTGAGCGAAGAGGAAGTCTTTGCTAGAAAAGCAATGCATTTGATTGATGAATATCATGGTGAAGCAATCCAGAAGATTGACTTCAACTTTGACAGTGAATTAACGGCAGATCTATTCTTTGCCAGGATTCCAGCTTCTTTGGAAATTGTTTTAAGCGGCGGCTACTATGCAAATCTGGGCAGACGCGGCGGTGAGCTGATGAAAGAAGGAATGACCAAAGGGTATGCGGTGAAACGGGTGCTGGAAATGTTTGGCGCTGACAGTCATGATGCATACTGTTTTGGCGATTCCATGAATGATATGACGATGCTGCAGGTATGCGGAACTGGCATTGCCATGGGAAACGGAACCGAAGAGATCAAAAAGAGCGCTGACTACGTCACCAATGATGCAGACCATGACGGGATTTACAACGCTTTAAAGCACTTTAATATCATATAGACAGCCTTTCATAATTTGGAACTTTTAAATCAGAAGTGGAAAAGAATGCTATGATTTATTCAGCGTAAAAGGAGAAAAATATCAGGCTCTTCATCAACAAATGTGGGCATCTGAATTGATGAATGAGGAGTAAATATCT
>CAZPEW010000324.1:1382-2790 GCA_964585695.1 uncultured Lachnospiraceae bacterium | reverse complement strand
GCCGTGCGTTTTGCAGGTATGCACATTCCGGTCATGGCGGGTGTATGGAGCGGCCATGAGAAGCCGATGGGAACCATACCGATGGGGACGATCTGCCATATGGACACAGCCTCGGATGAAATCGTGTTTACGAAGTAAACGCACACGGAGAACGTTTTCCGCAATGCGGAAGAATCTGATTCCAGAAGGGAATTACAGAATATGTTTGAAATAATGAGTGCCGATGAAGCAGCAATGCTGATACATGACGGGGATTGCATCTGCGTCAATTCCTTTGTAGGGATAGAAAATCCGGTGGAGCTCCATGAGGCAATCGGCCGCCGTTTCCATGAGACGGGATCACCGCGGGATCTGACGGTTATTTCCAGCGCCGGCTTCGGCGTATGGGACAAGGATCGTGCAGCCGAGGGATATATCCGGGAGGGTGCTGTAAAAAAGCTGATCTGCGGTCACTTCGGTGCCATGCCGAGTACAAGGAAACTTGTGCTGGAAAACCGTTTTGAAGCATACAATCTGCCGCTCGGCTGTATTTCGCATGCCATACGTGCACAGGCAGGCGGGATACCCGGTACCATTTCCAAGGTCGGTCTGGACATTTTTGTGGATCCCAGGAGAGAGGGACCCGGTATCAACAGCATTTCCACGTCAGAGGATCTTGTCAAAGTCGTGGAGCTGGACGGAGAGGAATATCTGTATTACAAGCTTCCCAAAATCAATGTTGCGCTGATCAAGGGGACGGCGGCGGACGAGAAAGGCAACATATCCTTTGATGATATGTTTATGTCCGGGGATGCACTGTCAATCTGCCAGGCAGTCAGGGCAAATCACGGCAAGGTCATTGTACAGGTCGACCGCCTCGTAGATACGCCGTCAAGACCGAGGAATACCATCATTCCGGGCTGCCTTGCGGATGCTATTGTCGTGGTGGAGCCGGAGGAGAGGCCGGTTGCATACCGTGCACTGACCGGAAGCTTTGAGATTCCGTATGCGGAATGGAAGGGCTGGCATGAGATGATCGACGCACTGAGCTCCATCCGTACGGATTCCAGCCCGGTCTATGATATCATCGGAAGGCGTGCGGAGAAGGAACTGAAGGAGGGCGATATCATCAACATCGGTATCGGCATCCCGGAAATGGTATCTAAATTTGCGAGGAAGAGCGGGATGCTCAGCAAGATCACCATGACGGTGGAATCCGGCGGAATCGGGGGATTCCCGGCATCCGGCATAGTATTCGGTGCCATGATCGGTGCCGCCTCCGTTTATGACATGGCAAACCAGTTTGATCTTTATGACAACGGCGGCCTGGACATCTGCTTTATGGGTGCGCTGGAGGTGGATCAGTACGGAAATGTGAATGCACACCGCATCAAGGATAATTTTGCAGGAATCGGCGGTTTTGCCAATA
>CAZPEW010000324.1:0-1372 GCA_964585695.1 uncultured Lachnospiraceae bacterium | reverse complement strand
CCGACGGTTGTTTTCTGTCTCACGTTCAATACCGGTGGACTGAAGGTAGAGCACAGGCAGAACATGGTGACGATCGTGGAAAACGGCAGCATTCCCAAATTTACCAGGGAGATCCAGAGTCTCAGTTTTTCGGCGGAAAGAGCAGCTGCAAATCACCAGAAGGTGCTTTATGTAACCGAGCGGTGCGTTTTTGAACTGACAGGGCATGGTCTCCGTCTGATTGAGGTCTATCCGGGCGTAGACAGGCAGAAAGATGTTCTGGATCTGCTTCCGTTTTCCGTAGAGGAATGAATCACAGAAACAGCCAATGGCACAGAAACACAGGCAGGAGAAGAATATGAATAAAACACCAGAAAATCCGCAGGCAGCAAGGACATGTCCGTATCAGAAAAAATGCGGCGGCTGCAGCAGCATCGGAACAGATTATCAGGCATCGCTGCAGGAGAAGGAAAAGAGAATCCGTACACTTCTGAAGCCGTTTGTCAGCTTGGACGGTATTGTCGGCATGGAGCAGCCGTATCATTACAGAAACAAGGTCCACTGGTCCTTTGGTATGACAAGAAACGGACGCCGGATGTGCCAGACTGCCGGAATTTACGCAGAGGGTACGCATAAAATCGTACCGATTGAGGAGTGCCTGATTGAGAATGAAACTGCGGACGCAATCATTCGCGACATCCGCGATCTGGCGGCTTCCTTTAAAATCCGGTTTTATGATGAAGACACACAGACAGGACTGCTGCGGCATATACTGGTGAGAACAGCGCATGCTACGGGCCAGGTCATGGTGGTACTGGTGCTGGCATCTCCGGTTCTCCCGGGCAAGAATAATCTGATCAGGGTGCTGCGCGGGAAGCATCCTGAAATCACAACGATTGTCATCAATGTGAATGACCGCAGCACCTCCATGATCCTCGGCGACCGGGAAACGGCAGCATACGGCAGAGGCTGGATTGAGGATGAGCTCTGCGGCAGGCGTTTCCGGATTTCCTCCCGGTCCTTCTACCAGATCAATTCCGTGCAGACGGAGAAGCTTTATCAGACAGCGATCGGCTATGCGCAGCTTACGGGGAAGGAAACCGTGATTGATGCGTACTGCGGAATCGGCACGATCGGCATAGCCGCCGCCGGGCAGGCCGGGGAAGTCCTCGGTATTGAGCTGAACCGGGATGCCGTGCGGGATGCCTGTGCGAATGCAAAGCGGAACCAGACAGAGAATATCCGTTTCCTGAACCAGGATGCGACCGCGTGCCTTCTGCAGATGGCAGCGGACCGCCGGAAGGCAGACGTGGTCTTTATGGATCCGCCGCGGAGCGGTTCCACGGAGGCTTTTATGAAGTCCGTTGCCGCGCTCTCACCGGAACGGGTGGTA
>CAZPEW010000323.1:0-2807 GCA_964585695.1 uncultured Lachnospiraceae bacterium | reverse complement strand
AGACAGAGACTACGCCAAACGCGGTTCAGGGAAAGGAGGCAGACGATAATGGCTATAAAAGGAGCAATTTTAGGAGATATCCTCGGAAGCCAGTATGAGTTTGACCGTCCTGATAACTTGGACTGGAAGAATATACCTCTCTGCATTCCGGAAAAGGCCGGTTTTACTGATGATTCTGTAATGATGCTGGCGATCAAGAAGGCTCTTGATGAGAAGCTGGATCTGACCGAAACAATGGTTGAGATAGGCAGACATTATCCCGATTGTGGTTTTGGCGGAAATTTCTACAGCTGGATCATGAATGATGACCATAGACCATATAACAGCTGGGGAAATGGTTCTGCAATGAGAGTTGCTTATGTGGCTGACTATTTTAATAGTCTTCTGGATGTTCAGGAATGGGCAGCAAAGACAGCTGAAGTTTCACACAATCATCCGGAAGGAATAAAAGGGGCTGTTGTTACTGCAACCTGCATCTGGATGGCAAAGAACGGCAGGTCAAAGCAGGATATTTATGATTATGTGCTGGATGAATATCCGGCAGATCAGTATCCCTACAGTATTGACCATGATCTTAAGTATCTGAGAAAGCATTATAAATGGACGGAGAAGTGCTCTGATACTGTAGCACCGGCTATGAGATGCTTCTATGAAAGCACAGATTATGAGTTGTTCATGAGGAATATTTACAGCTTCAAGTGCGACAGTGATACATTCGGAGCTATAGCCGGAGGCGTGGCAGAAGAGTTTTATCAGGGCTTTGGAGATATTGATGCAGAGGGTGTGCTGAAGCAGTTTCTGGATCAGAGGCTGTATGGGATTCTGACCGGGAATGATAAGGGTTAAGAGTAATGGCTGCTGATTATGATATAGACGATATCTGGAAGATCCTGATAGACCATCAGGAAACTGTATACAGAACCTCCGGAGGATTGGAGTTTACATACACCATCTCCGGTGGTGAGATGTTCGTAGACAGAAAGAAAAAGAGCATTACCAGAGCATCAGTGAAGCTTGCTCTGGATGCGGTCAGAGAGTTGAATTATCAAGTGAAAGGCCCGAAGAAACTGAAGGTATTCGGAGCAAGTTATCTGTATCCGGTATTTATGGAGCAGGGAATTATACAGGGAAAGGAGAGCCGTAAATCTGATAAGGATCGGTGAGTATTTATGGTAGAGGGCAGTATCAGACCGCAGGTCGAAGAACTGATGACAAGTAAATATAGCGCAGAGCCGGAATATCCCTGGGAGCGTGATAATGTCGATGCTGTATTCAGACATATCAGCAACAGAAAATGGTTCGGTCTTATCATGACTGTAGAACGCAGTGTACTGGGACTACAGGGAGATGAGCCAATAGACATTCTCAATGTGAAGTGTGATCCGGTGCTTGGAACATCGCTGCATCAGGAACCGGGATTTTTGCCCGGATATCATATGAACCATAATCAGTGGCTAACAATATTGCTGGACGGCACTGTCCCTATTGAGAGGATAGACAGCCTGATAAGCATGAGTTATGACCTTACGGATAAGAAGATAAGAAAGAAAAAACAAGGATAAAGAAAATGTTTGAAGAAATACTTCTAAATGAGAAAAGCAGGAATCCTAGCCAGAGAAGCTGAGATGGGAGGCCCAAGATGCTGCAAGAGAAACGGCTTTGCAGCCCTTGATGAGGCGGTTGATTTTGTCAGAGAGTAAAGTGTCCATATAACGAACACTATGAAGAATTGCCATACTACTGAGACGAATGATTAAAATGGAAGATTTCAGGGCACCTGCATCATCCTATCATCGATGTAGCAGTCATATTGCATCTTTCTTTTCATGGGTGCTCTTTCTTTCAGGAAGAGTGTTAAGCTTCTGATTCTCCAGCCTAGGGAAGACTTCGGGTATCAGCAGCCTGAAGCAGACAGAAATCCTGTAGGCCATATCAAGCGAGAGGTTCTGCTCGCCGTTTTCATTTTACTGTGTGAACTTCCTGAGAGAATTCTCACTCAAACTGGGAATCCTTGAGTGATACGCTAAGAATGCCGTATTTTCGCGGGAAAACAGCTGGAAGCCAGGCTTGAGAGGATGTCTGCAAAGGAGACACTGGAGTTATATAAGAGCAGGGATGCATCAGAGAAGCTGTTCCGCGGGGATAAATCATATCTCGGGAATAAGAGCTTAAGAGTAGGAAGTGATGCAGCCGCATCAGCCAGGATATTCGCAGAATTCGTTGCTCTGACAGTAAGATGCAGGTTTTATACACTCCTTAAAGATGAAGCTGTAAAACTTGATAAAGATCCCAACTATCTGACAGTACCGGCGGCATTCAGGGAACTGGATTCTGGATATAGTAAACGGGGCCGGCCCAATCTACGTATACGCAGGATCAGGTAACAGGAGAGTGGAAGATGAATGGTAGTAACGCCATTCCGTATGGAGCAGAAATAAAGTAATGTGAAAGAGCGGCTGGGCGGTTTTTATACTGAATTTACTATAAGGTGATTTTGAGCTTATGGATTATACTTATACGGTCACAGAGGATATGCGAATGAGATAATTCTGTGTGCGTACATGAGGTAATCTCCAAGATCTGAGAAATCATCGGAAAAAATGTATTTTTGTGTAGGCAGAATATAGTGAAATGCTGATGCAATAGGCTGAACACATGCTATTATAAAAGAAAATGATTGAAACAGATGAGGAGATGAAGTATGAAATACAGAATCGGAGATATGGCAGAACTTCTGGATATTTCGAGTGATCTGATTCGTTATTATGAAAAATGCGGCGCAGTCAGTCCCGAAAGAATGGAAAATA
>CAZPEW010000322.1:0-2831 GCA_964585695.1 uncultured Lachnospiraceae bacterium | reverse complement strand
ATGGCAAACCGGACGACCGGGCCTGTCCAGATATTGCGTTTCTTTCCAGGGCTGCCGGAGAGTACCAGATCCTTTATTTTACCTGTCATAAAGAAATGACGGGCGGGCAGCAGGATGTGCTTGATTATTCGAAAAAATACAATTACAATGAATCGTAGAACTGTATACAATCCACGAAATACAAAGTGAGATACCAGTGAAATGCAAAGGGGCATGGATGATGGATGTAATGAAGCTGCAGGCTTACGGAAAGATCAATTTGTCGCTGGATGTGCTGCGGCAGCGGCCGGATGGCTACCATGATGTCCGGATGATCATGCAGACCGTAAAGCTTCATGACAATATTGATCTCTACTGCACCAGGGAGCCGGGGATTGTGCTGCATACCAACCTGAGCTTCCTGCCGGTGAATGAAAACAATCTGATGTACAAGGCGGCAAAGCTACTGATGGATGAATTCTCCATCCGGGAGGGTATCCGCCTGGAGCTCCGCAAGGTGATCCCGGTTTCTGCCGGAATGGCCGGCGGATCTACGGATGCGGCTTCCGTCCTGTACGGAATCAACCAGATGTTCCGTCTCGGACTGAACAAGCAGGAGCTGAAAGAACGCGGCGTGCTGCTCGGTGCGGATGTTCCGTTCTGTCTGATGCGCGGTACCGCGCTTTCCGAGGGAATCGGCGAGATCCTGACCCCGCTTAAAAAGCTTCCGCCGTGTCAGATCGTGCTGGCAAAGCCGGCGATCTCCGTTTCCACCAAGTTTGTATACACCAATCTCCATGTGTCGGAGCTGCCCGCAGAGGCGCATCCCGACGTGGACCGGGTGATAGAAGCCCTGGAACAGGAGAACCTCGAGGCAGTTGCCGCGAATGCCGGCAATATCCTCGAGACGGTGACTTGCCGGCAGTATCCGGGGATCGAAAAAATAAAGCAGCGTATGGAGGAAATGGGAGCACTGAAGGCAATGATGTCCGGATCCGGGCCGACTGTATTCGGCATCTTTACAGACCCGGAGCTCGCAAAGTGCTGCTGTGATTCCTTCAGAACAGGGCCGGACAGGGAGCTGGCAAAGCAGGTTTACCTGACCGAACCATGGAGATAAAGACAGTCCGTGAGCATCACGGCGGCCGCGCCAGAACAACAATGGGACAGACCCGGAATGCCGGCAGCAGCAATGATGGGACAGAGCCGGAATACCGGCAGCAGCAACAGGAGGCAGCAGAATGAGCAGTGATTTTACAATTAATATGAACGAGTACCTTCCTCTCAGAGATCTGGTATTCAACACACTGAGACAGGCAATTTTAAAGGGAGAACTGAAGCCAGGCGAGCGCCTGATGGAAATTCAGCTTGCAGAAAAACTCGGTGTATCCAGAACCCCGATCCGTGAGGCAATCCGCAAACTGGAACTGGAGGGACTGGTTCTGATGATTCCGCGCCGCGGCGCAGAGGTTGCCAAAATCAGCCATAAATCCCTGCAGGATGTGCTGGAGGTGCGCGGTGCGCTGGAAGAGCTGGCCACAGACCTTGCCTGTCAGCGGATTACCGAGGAGGACCTTGCAAAGCTTGCAGACGCCGAGAAGCGTTTCAGAAAGGTTGTGGAATCCGGCACCGAGATGGAGATCGCCGAAGCTGATGAAGCCTATCACGACATCATCTACAATGCAACCGGCAACAAAAAGCTCATCCAGCTGATCAACAACCTCCGTGAGCAGATGTACCGCTACCGCCTCGAGTATATCAAAGATGAAGCACAGCGCGGCACACTGATTTCCGAGCACGAAAAAATCATGGAAGCCATCCGCATGCGCGACATCATCCGTGCCAAGGCACTGATGAAAGAACACATCGACAACCAGGAGATTACCGTATCCAGAAATCTCGGAGACAAATAAAAAATGCGAATGACCCGGACCGAAGCACACCGCTTCCAGGCCCGGGTCATTCTTTTTCCGAAACACCATTTCCAGACCGGTGCTGTTCTTTTCCCGGCACATCATTTCCAGATTCAGGCCGTTTTATTCTCCGGCACATCGTTTCCAGATTCGGATTATTCTGTTCCCAGAGCACGCTGCCTTATAACCCGGTCCTCAGCAGCGGTATTACATTGATGACCGGCACCTCATACGGATGCACAGCCTTTACCGCCGCCACTGTCCTGTCAACACAGGAAGTCCTGCAGAGAACCTCTACCTTATATTCCTTCTCACAGCAAAGCCTGCCGACCTCACCCTCGTACGGATTGCTGCCCTCCAGCGGACGCCAGCAGCCCGTCACCTCACTGTACGAAAGACAGCTGTCATAAACCCCGACATGTCCCGCGTCAGCCTCCCGCAAAGCCTCCCTAAGTACCTCAAAATGCGTCGCCGGTATAAATATCTCGATTTTGCAGAATTCAAATTCCATTACCATACCCCCATCAACAAAATTATTTCTGATTCACCGTTGCCATGCAAGCATGACATAAAGAATAACTTTTAACACTGTAATCATTATATAAACAGCCCGGACAAAAAGCGCATACAGGATTTCCACGCACTGCGCCAGGCTGCAGCACGTCAATCCAGATTGCCAGCAGACAATGGCTATACCCTCATGCCCTGGCAGAGCCCATAAACACAAAAATGTATATAAACATACATTTCGTGTTCACCTATCCCCTGACTCATTATATAATACATATCCCCAAAATTCATCCAGACCATAAAAAGTCCCGCGCCAGCCATTCCCCATCCCCATAACAACAGAAAATACCATGCAGTAAGCAATATTACAGAAACAAACATGTACCCCCGCTCCACCCGCAACACAACCGGAAGCACCAGGCAGGAAAA
>CAZPEW010000321.1:0-2871 GCA_964585695.1 uncultured Lachnospiraceae bacterium | reverse complement strand
CATTTCATTCTGCTTTGTAGTATTGTAATAGGAGTGTTCGCGCAGCAGTTGAAATCAACGCAATTGCTTGACATAGAGTAACCGTTCCATTATAATATGCGGGTATGACGAAGGAGGTGTTTCGAAAATGTCAATTTGTCCAAAGAATAAATCGTCTAAGGGACACAGAGATGCTAGAAGAGCAAACTGGAAGATGGGTGCTATGAATCTCGTTAAGTGTTCAAAGTGTGGCGCACTTGTTATGCCTCACAGAGTCTGCAAGAATTGTGGTTCCTACAATAAGAAGGAAATCATCAAGGTTGAAGACTGATTCTGAAAGATGATTGTTTAAAGGCTGATGTAAAACATGCATATGTTTTGCATCGGCTTTTTTATTTGTATGCATGCCGGTACATATTATAATTGCTAAAATCTATAGACGTAAAGTCGGTGCAGTGGTAAGATATCAGCATCAGAACTTGATAATATTTATCATTAAAGGAGGTATTGATTATGCAGAAATATGTATGCAGTGTTTGCGGATATGTTTACGATCCTGAGGTTGGCGAGCCGGATTCCGGTGTAGCTGCAGGAACTGCCTGGGAGGATGTTCCTGATGATTTTGTATGCCCTCTCTGCGGTGTTGGCAAGGATCAGTTTGAGGCAGAGGCTTAATCAGCAGGCAGTAAAAATTTGCAGCAAAGGACGTATGAGGAATAATGTATTCTATAAGAAATGTGAATTCTGATATTGTATACATCGGAATTGAAGACAGAAGACTTCATCTGTTTGAAAATTTATTTCCGCTGGATCGTGGAGTAACCTATAATTCTTATTTGATCAAGGACAACAGGACAGCATTGCTGGATACTGTGGATCAGACCGTCGGCAGACAGTTCTTTGAAAATCTGGAGCATGCGCTTGCGGGCAGACCTTTGGATTACCTGATCATCAATCATATGGAGCCGGATCACTGTGCTCTGATAGAGGATGTGTTCAGGAGATATCCTGATGTGATCATTGTTTCCAGTCAGAAGACTTTCCAGATGATCGGACAGTTTTTTACAACAGCAGTACCGCAGGATCACAGGATGATCGTAAATGAGGGTGATGAACTTCCGCTTGGAAAACATACACTTACATTTATGATGGCTCCCATGGTCCACTGGCCGGAAGTCATGTTTACGTTTGACAAGACGGACGGCATACTGTTCAGTGCAGATGCATTCGGCGTGTTCGGTACCAACAACGGCAATATTTTTTCTTCGGAAACAGATTATAAGGCAAAGGATTTTGTCGATGATGCCAGACGGTATTATTCCAATATTGTCGGTAAATACGGCCTGCAGACGCAGAATGCACTGAAGAAAGCAGCCGGTATGGATATCAGGATGATCTGTCCGCTCCATGGTCCGATCTGGGATCAGGATCTGTGCTATATTATCAATCTTTACGATAAATGGTCCAGATATGAGCCGGAGGACAAGACTGTAGCTGTTTTTTATAATTCTGTCTACGGAAATACGGAATCGGCAGTAAATGCAGCGGCAATGCTCCTCGGGGAAAAGGGTGTCAGAAACATCAAGGCATACGATGTATCAAAAACAGATGTATCCGTAATGATTGCCGAATGTTTCCGTGTTTCCAACATCCTGATTGCTGCAACGACTTATAACAATGGTCTGTTTCCAAAGATGGAAGCCCTTATTGCAGATATGAAGGCGCTGACAGTCAGAAACAGAAAGTATTCGATCATTGAGAACGGAAGCTGGGCACCGCAGAGCGGAAAAATCATTCAGGCTGCTTTTGCGGAGATGAAGGGCATGGAACTGGTCGGAACACCGCTTACCATCAAGTCTTCAACGTTCAACTACGAAGCGCTGGACCAGCTTGCAGAAGCAATTAAAAATTCGCTTTCTTAATAGCAGAACATTCTGACCGGACCCGGTGCATTAATGCACCGGGTCCGGCTTTTTGTGCATTATGACAGAAAACATGTTTATTTTTTGGTAAAAATCAGGCCTGAAAAGTTAAAAGTGTAAGCCATTCCCATAAAAAGTTGAAATATATATATAAAGTGGTATAATGTTCCCGAATCAAGGCAAAAATACGAGGCATTTCTATGAAAAAATATTTAGCACTGGTATTGCTTGTCTGTCTGATGCTTTCGGGATGTAAAAGTCAGGAACCGCTCGTTTATAATATCAACAAGTCGGATGAACTGAAAGAGTATGAATCGGAGCTTGCTGCAGAATCACAGTTTGCAGAGGAACAGGAGCAGAAGCAAAACGAGGAGCAGATAGAAACGACAGCTTCCGAGCCGGCCGGATGGACCAAGAAAACGATTCAGAAGGAACCGGTAAATGGATGATATCATCCGGCAGATTGACCAGACAGAAATTAATGCAGTAGTTATTGATATTAAAGATGACAAGGGAAACATAACCTACCGCATGAATTCGCCTATGGTCAGTGAAATAGGGTCAGCAACGGATACCATTCCGGATCTGCCGGGATTAATTGCAAAGCTCCATCAGCATAACATTTACATTATTGCAAGGTGCGTGTGTTTCCGTGACCCTTTCCTTGCAGACGCAAAACCGGAATGGGCAATGAGACTGCCGGATGGCTCGGTATACAGAGAAGCTTCCGGTATGGCCTGGATCAATCCGTATAAGCGTGAGGTATGGGATTACCTGAAGGAGGTCGGCGAACAGTGTGCGGATGCCGGCTTTGATGAAATACAGTATGATTACGTCCGGTTCTGTACGGAAAAAGGGTCGGATCAGGTTGTTTTCGATCAGCAGGATACCAATGGCCTGGATTAACCGCATATCATTACAGAATATGTCAGATATATTTCGGATGCACTGGCAGATATAAATGTATATG
>CAZPEW010000320.1:0-2876 GCA_964585695.1 uncultured Lachnospiraceae bacterium | reverse complement strand
TTCTTTCTCCGATGATCAACAAGAGAACGGATGAATACGGCGGATGCTTTGACAACCGTGTTCGTTTTCTGGATGAGATTTATGCTGCGGTCCGTGAAGCAGTAGGAGAGGATTTCCCTGTGATCGTACGCGTTTCCCGCAATGAATTTGTGATGGGCGGCCGTACAGAGGCGGAAACCTATGAACTGGTCCGTCATATGGAAGAACTCGGATTTGACGGGATTCATGTTACTAACGGCATTTATCAGTCGCCGCCTCTTGGACAGGCAATCGGGCCAATGTTTATGGATCATGGTTTTAATATGGATGTTGCGGAACAGATCAGAAAAATGGTATCCATTCCGGTCATCGTGACAAACCGCATTAATGATCCGCATATGGCTGATACAATCATTAAAATGGGGAAAGCTGATTTTGTCGGTATGGGCAGAGGCTCGATCACTGATCCGCACCTTCCGGAAAAGGCTAAAGCAGGGAAATTTGATCAGATCCGTTATTGTGTTGCATGTCTGCAGGGATGCGAAATGGAACTGTTTCTCGGGCATTGCGTGACTTGTCTGGTGAACCCTTCCGTAGGCCGGGAATATGAGGACAATCTGAAACCAGCCGCTGTATCCAAAAAGGTTATGGTAATAGGCGGCGGACCTTCCGGTCTGATGGCAGCGGAAACGGCAGCAAAAAGGGGCCACAGAGTAACGGTATACGAGGCACAGGATCATCTCGGCGGCCAGTTCTGTTCAGCTGCCTATCCGGTTGGCAAGGGTGAACTTGCAACATTCGTGTCATCTCTTCGTAAGTCGCTGGAAGTTCTTAATGTGCCGGTACATCTTGGAACGGAAGTAACCGAAAATCTGATCAAAACGGAAAAACCGGATGCTGTGATTATTGCTACGGGAGCACGTCCGCTGATGCCGCCGATTCCGGGACTTGACGGAAGCAATGTCTGCACTGCAGAGGATGTTCTTCTGGGCCGTCGTGATATTCCGGACGGACCGGTTGTTGTCTGCGGCGGAGGAGAAGTCGGTGGTGAAACGGCCGGATTCATTGCACAGACAAATCATGACGTGACAATTCTCGAAATGAGAGATGAGATCCTCATGGATATGATGCCGATTAATAAGCTTGTATTGACGGATCTTAACCGGAAAGCCGGTGTTCATGTTCTGACCGGAGCGAAAGTTGCAGGAGTGGAAAACGACGGCATTATATATGCGGATAAAAACGGAAGCAAAGTTAAGCTTCCGGCGGCTCTGGTGGTGTCTGCATTCGGATATAAGGCTTACGATCCGATCTCTGAAATTGCCGGAAAGTACTGCACAGAGGTCTGCAAAATCGGATGTGCCGTCAAGGCCGGCAATGCGCTTACGGCGGTCCGCGAAGGCTATGAAGCAGGTATAAGAATCTGACATAAGATTAAAAAAAATAGAATCAGGATCCTTTAAGTATGATATATGTAATGAACTGATAGAGGCAATGACCGCAGCTGCTGCAATTTTTTACAGATCAGGGGCCGACAGTGCAATCCACAGGATCAATTAACATTTTGCATTCTGTGGATTTTTGATTGCAAGTAACAGTTCATAATTATTGCAGAGGGAAATAGAGAAATGAACTTAATCATTGATGCTGATGATGGAGGTATGTTGTTCAATTACAGGCGACAGAACTAAAATGAGAGATTTACAGCGTTTTTTGAAAGCCCAGGAATATGATTATGATACAGCTTTGGCTGAGATCCGATCAGGGCATAAGCGCAGTCATTGGATTTGGTATATATTTCCGCAGATTGCAGGACTGGGATTCAGCAGCACTGCAGAGTACTATGCCATCAGAGATAGGGCTGAAGCAGAGGATTACATCGCTGATCCGGTCCTGTCACAGAGACTGGTTGAGATTTCGAATGCTCTGCTGGATCTGGATTCTGATGATCCGACAGATGTAATGGGATATCCGGATGACCTGAAGCTGAAGTCCAGTATGACGCTCTTTCTGCTGGTCAGTGACAATCCGGTATTTCAGAAGGTTCTGGATAAGTTCTATGGCGGAGAGAAGTGCCGGTTTACAGTAGATAAGCTGAGTAACAGATAGGCGGCGTCAGCAGATGAAGATCGCAGTCAGTGCCTGCCTTGCAGGCGACAATTGCAAATATGATGGCGGGAATAATTACAGCGAAAGACTTGCTGACTTTTTAATGTCTGTTTTAATGTCTGTTTTAATGTCTGTTTTAAGGGCCAGATTGAAAATAATATTATACTGTAAACTTGAAATAACATAAAGGATTATTGCCTGCCGGTTAATGCTGATGCGTGGTAGAATAGTGAGGACAGGAAACGATATCATGAGGTTGTTTAAGTAAGAACCAGCAGGAGGGGAAGCGATGAAACATAAGGTGAAAGTAACTGTACTTGATAAGAAACTCTATCCGGAGCTGCAGCAGGAGTATTGTGCAGATCCAGATGCCGGCGCATGCCCATGCTATCATGTCGGCGATGAATATATATTCGAGCGTGACGGAGACCGCGACGATTTCTGGCATATGGGAGAAGGAACGCTTGTTAAAGCAACGGATGGCACAGAGGGAGTTGCGGGATCAGCCGGGGTGCCGCACTGCTCAGAGGCATGGGATGCCATCAGCAGATATATCTATGCCGGACTGCAGGGCGGATCTATTATGAACGGATGGATGAAGGATGAAAATGTCATGATCTGCTGCTGTTCGGACGGAACCAGACCGGTGATATTCAAGATTGAAAGAATTGATTATTGAAGTCAGAAGTAAATGGTCGGAAAGGATGAGGTGAAGACTCGGAGACAACTTCCGATTGATCAAGTCAATTGAACGAGCAGAACAAAGAGGCATACGAGGCGCTGGCTGA
>CAZPEW010000319.1:0-2881 GCA_964585695.1 uncultured Lachnospiraceae bacterium | reverse complement strand
ACCATGGCATCGGCGTCATGTACTGCTTCGGGAGTGAAATCACTCGCTGAAAGGTATAACACCTCATCGGCGATCTGCTCTATCTCTCCTTTAATATAAGGTATTTTATTGTCAACTAATATTTTCATGGGCACAAATATATATACTTTTTGGGAAATTATATTGCAAGAAAGAAAAACTTTGTCTTAATTTGTAAATTAAACAAATAATACGATATGATTTTTACAGAACTTTGCAACTCGATTTTCACAAAGGCTATCCAGGATTACCACCAGTATGATGATGTGAATACGCCTATGCATAATCCCTACAAAGAGAAGACTATAGAATTCTACTTATACCTGAAAAACTGGATAGATACAGTACAGTGGCATCTCGAGGACATTATAAGAGATCCTCAGATTGATCCGGCGAAAGCTTTGGAAATAAAAAGAAGAATTGACAGGAGCAATCAGGAAAGGACTGATCTTGTGGAACTGATTGACAGTTATTTCCTTGAACAATACAAGAATGTGCAACCTCATCCCGACGCTACCATCAATACTGAGAGTCCGGCCTGGGCCGTAGATCGCCTATCCATTCTTGCGCTTAAAATCTACCACATGCAGAAAGAAGCGGAACGTAAGGATTCACCGGCCGAACTGATTGGAAAATGCAGTAACAAGCTGGAAGTACTTCTTCAGCAGAAAACGGATCTGGCAACAGCTATCGAACAATTATTAGACGATATAAAGAAAGGCAATAAATACATGAAAGTCTATAAACAGATGAAAATGTATAATGACCCGAATTTAAATCCCGTCTTATACGCTCAAAAGTAAAAGTCATGGAAAAACTCTTACTGATAAGATTTTCTGCCATAGGAGATGTTGTGATGACGGTTCCCGTCATCTATGCATTGGCAAAACAATATCCTGATCTTGAAATAACAATGCTTAGTAAAGAAAGTATGCATCCTTATTTCAAGGACATGCCTCCTAACGTGAAATTCAAGGGCGTACGCTTGAAAGCCGACTACCATGGATTGAATGGATTGATGAAACTGTACAATGAACTCAGCGAAGAAAATTTCAATGCTGTGGGTGATTTGCACGATGTGATCCGAAGCAAATTCCTCCGATGGAGATTTTCTCTGAACAAAGAAATACGGGTACGCCACATCAATAAAGGACGTTCCCAAAAGAAAGCCCTGATTTCTGCAAAAAAGGAAAAGCAACTCATTCAACTGCCTTCTTCATTCGAAAGGTATGCCCAAGTCCTGTCAGAACTGGGATATCCCGTAAAACTAGAGTTCTCCTCTATTTGGGAAAATTCATCATGTCCTGAATTAAGCAGCATTCCGATGTTCAAGACTGTCAAGGGAAAAGACAAATGGGTAGGAATAGCTCCCTTTGCAGCACATTCAGAAAAAATATACCCGTTGGAAAAGATGGCGCAAGTCTTATCAGCATTAGAAAAAATTGAAGATGTGCAAGTATTCCTCTTCGGCGCAGGCAAAAAAGAAAAGGATACCTTGGAGCAATGGGCTAATTTCTATTCAAGAATAACATCGGTTGCCGGCAAATACAGCAAGCGAGAAGAACTAATACTTATCAGCCATCTGGATGTAATGGTATCCATGGATTCGGCAAACATGCATCTGGCATCTCTTGTGGGCACACCTGTCATTTCCATCTGGGGAGCAACTCATCCGTGCCTTGGCTTTATGGGATGGGGGCAAAATCCTGATAACGCAATCCAAATCAGTCTGGATTGCCGTCCTTGCTCGGTATATGGCAAAAAGCCTTGTGCAAGAGGTGATTTGGCTTGTCTGAATGGGATACAACCGGAAACGGTAGTCAACAAAGTCCTAGAAATCATTAACGAAAAAAAATGATAAGCAGCAAGATTGAAATCAACCCCAAATACGATTCCTTTTCTTCTTTCATAAGAAGCATCCCTGGAATTTATGACAATGAGGGTGAACTGCTGTATGACGAGCGAAACAAAGTAAGGAGATTTCAAAAAGGCGATATGCAACTGGTCGTGAAACGCTATAAAAAGCCACTTCCCTTCCAGAGAATAGACTACACTTTTTTCAGAGCCAGCAAAGCCAGGCGAGCCTATCAATACGCGTTACATCTAGAACAATTACAGATAAACACTCCTGAAGCGGTAGCTTACATTGAAATCAAAGAAAACGGACTCTTCTCCACGGGATATTTTGTTTCCTCAAATTGTAGTGACCAAGACACCCGGGTGTTGAGACAAGATGATTTCAACAAATCGCTTGCAGATGCATTATCAGGCTTTTTGGCATTCATGCATCAGAAAGGATTCTTGCATGGTGACTTGAACCTTTCGAATATTTTGTTCCATATAAATAAAGATGGCAAGTATCAATTCTCTGTTATTGATACCAACCGTTCCAAATTCAAGAATAAGCCAAGTCAGGAAGAGTGTCTGGATAATCTGAAAAGACTCAGCCATCAAAGAGAATTACTTACATACCTTATAAAAAGATATGCAGAGATACGGCATTGGGATTCGGAATATTGCGTCTCGTTTGTTCTGAACAGGCTACATAAGTTTGAAAGAAAAAGAAAGATTATAAGACTTTTAAAAGGAAAGAAATGAAGAAGACCGTCATTTATATATTTTGGTATCTGCTTTCACTGTTACCATTAAGAATCCTTTATTTTCTATCGGATATACTTAAGCCTATAGTCTATTATCTGGTGCGCTATCGCAGGAAGGTAGTCCACAAGAATCTTTTGTTGGCCTTTCCCGAGAAAACAAACGGAGAGCGGAAAAAAATTGAAAAGAGATATTATTCCTTCTTCTGTGATTATATAGTAGAAACCGTGAAATTAATCTCCATCTCGAAAGAACAACTGATGAG
>CAZPEW010000318.1:0-2917 GCA_964585695.1 uncultured Lachnospiraceae bacterium | reverse complement strand
CTTCACAATATTCTTATCATTATTTACATGGTAATTGTTCCAGCTGGCACAAACCATAACAGGACCTTTTGCTTGTTGTGCAGATAATGTTATTGTACACGTAAGCAACAATGCAGTCAATAAGTGTTTCATCATATCCTTTTTTTTACTCACGTACAAATATAGTATTTTATTTTGTAAAAAAGCCCCATAGCGGCCCTAACTGGGGAAGCTACGGGGCATTATATTTATAACCTATTGATTAATAACCAGGATTCTGCTCTGCCGTCTTTTCCTCGGAAGTCAAAGCATGTCCATTCTTCTGAATTGCATCCAAATAAGTCTGTGGAATTGGACGAAGCAAGTGATGATCATTGATGTTAGGAGCAGCATCCTTATTGAATGCCTTTGCTCTGGCTACCAATGTCTTTGTGCGGGCCAAATCCTCCCAACGCTGGAACTCACCGCAGAATTCACGGGTCTTTTCATCCAACAGGAAACACATGGCTACATCATATGCTGAAGTGTAACCCAGTTTCTTGCAAACTGCCTGGTCTTCTGCCGGAAGACTGCTTACATTGGAGATATCGGATACTTCCAGACTGGAAGCCTGTGCATTCAAAGAAGCCAACGGAAGATTGTTAGATTCATAGTAAGAGCTGCGGTCACAGTATGTTCCTTTTCCCTGAACAGCCGTAAATACGGACCATCCGAATGCGCTGGAGTTCCATGCGGCACCACCGTCAATATGGTCTTCACGGTCTTCACCTGCTTTCCACTGTGCACGCTTGCGCAACGGATTGATGTATTTCACTGCACTTGCATAATCACCCTTGCGGATGTAAGCTTCTGCAATGAAAAGATAATCCTCTGCCGAACGGGCCAGGATACCGTCACGGTAACCGTTCTCCTGTGAAACAGTCTTGCGGGAACCGTCAAAGTATTTGCTCAAAGGAGCGAAATATCTCTGGTAGGCATCTGTTTCCATTGAATTGCTTGTTTCTACAGTTCCTTTAGGATATATAGTAAAGGTGGTAGGAACCAGTTTGTTCGTCTCTGCATCCTTTATACCCTCTACAGTCTTGATATCAGTAAAACGTTCATCACCCGGCTGGTTCAGAATATACATCAATCCACGATCGCCTGCCACGTAAGTTCCATTTGTTCCGGCCGTTGAAGCCTTGGTGCAATTGAATTTTGTACGGAAAGATTTCCATAAGCGGGAATCGTTCAAATGATTATATACATTGTAAGTATAATAAGTAGTACGCAAACGGCAATATTCACGGCCACCGGAGATATCACGTGCCATTCCAGGAAGGTCACGATAGATATTCAAGAAATACAAGTGCATTTCATTTCCATACTTGCCCTGTGTCGCATCTGCAGAAGAGAACTGGGCTGCCAAAACAATTTCAGAAAGCTTTTCATTGGCATCATCGGGTTTTGTATAGGCCCAAAGGTCACGGTAGTTGTCGGCCAGCGGGTGTGCAGTAATTACTTCGGATGCATATTTGATTACATTGTCCAAATCTGCACTCTTGGTACTGGAGTTCCAGCTGTCATTGATTTCGGATGCACGCCACAAGTAAGCCTTGGCAAGGAAATGAGCTGCAGCTGATTTGGTGAGCTTTCCTTCCGAGCTTTCGGTTGTTGGCAATTTCTGATAAGCAGCTGTCAAATCCGAAATAACTTGTTCGGCAACCTCTTGAGCCGTTGCACGACTGAATTCAAGTTCTACCGTAGTAGACGGAGTCAGTTTCAAAGGTACTCCTCCATATTGACGGACAAGTTTGAAATAGTTAAAACCGCGCATGAAATAGGCTGTACCTAAAGCCTCATCTTTATCAGTTCCGGTATAATTGGCACATTTTTCTATCAATGTATTAGCTGTGGCAATACCCGTGTACATGTTATCCCATATATCGTAAGCATGGGTCGTATTGATGTTTACTAACGGAACATCAGGTCCTAAACTGGATATATAGGAATTCCACATGGCATTGGAACCGTCGGCCCCGCAGATGAATTCATCCGTACCGTAGTTTGTAGTGGTATATCCCCATTCGAATGCATAATGGTAACGGAGGTTGTAGTAAATACCTGTCTTCAAGGATTCAACGCCTTCATTGGTATTGAAGTAGTCGGTATTCCGTTGTGTAGTCAGATTCTCGTCCAGAAAATCGCTACACGAAGTCATGGCGGGCATCACCAGTGCACCCGACATCATGGCCATCAGTATATTTTTATTTAGTTTCATTGTTCAATAATTTAAAGGTAATTAAAACGATACGTTTACACCGAATGTTACGCCGGAATTATATGTATTGCTGTAGGTATCCATATCCATAAACTTGATGTTGCTGAACACCATACCCGGGTTCTTGCATTGTGCATAGAACTTCAGGTTGGAAATACCCGTATTCTTCAACAGCTTGCTCGGGAAAGTGTAACCCAAGGATATGTTACGGATTTTCAGGTAAGAACCGTTCTTGTAGCCTAAGATATAATAATATGCATCAATTCCTCCTTCATCAAAGATAGGTTTCTGATATTCCGCATTCTTGTTATTCTCGTTATAATAATCATAACTGCGGACATTGTAACGTCCTCCTACCCATACACCACCTGTGCTGTAAGTATAATCCATACGTCCGTAGAGCTGGATACCCAAATCCCAATTCTTATAAGTAAGGTTGGTATTGATACCTACTGTCCAGCGGGGATCCGTATGACCGATAATTGTACGGTCGTTGTTGGCGTCAATCTTGTTGTCGCCGTTCAAATCGGCCGGTCTTGTCATACCTACCTGGAAGTTATGTCCATTGGCATTGAATTTAGCCATTAAGTCAGCATCTTCCTCTTTCCACAAGCCTTGTGACTTGTAGCCGTAGATGACGCCTGTTGACTGTCCGATGAACCAGCCGTTGGAAATATC
>CAZPEW010000317.1:0-2925 GCA_964585695.1 uncultured Lachnospiraceae bacterium | reverse complement strand
CGATTCTGTCTGCTTTTCTGCCGATAAAAGGCGTCAGCAGGACTCGGATCATATTTGCGCCAAGACTTACTGTCATGATATAGGTAAAGGAAAGACCAAGTTCCTTAATCTGGTAGCTGTTGTTGAATGGCTGCGCAATATAAAAAGCCATATTCCACATACAGGTCATGAATAGTACCGCACGGAACTCTCTGTTTTTAAGAGCTGCCATGCAGTCAAAAAAAACATGCTGCCCCGAAGCAGTGCTGCCGTTTGTGTTTTTATGACGGCGGAGCAAAGCCCCGTGCATTTCATGTCCTTCCGGATCACAGAGATATCCGCGCGGCTCCTTCATGGAAAGGAAACCCGCAAGATTGATGATGACCAGAAGGAAAATTGCAATACCGATAACCGGATAACTGTAATAATGATCATTCTCATAAAAATGATCAAAAACAAATCCCATCAGAAACATGGATACAATGACCACAAATACCGCCACGGCATCTTTTCTGGCAAAATATTCGCCGCGTGTTTCAGGCGGTACGAGGTCTCCGATCCAGTCATTGATTGCCGGCGTACTGATCTGTGTACAGATCTGTCCGACCGTGAGGAAAAGAATAAACCAGAATGCCTTGGTGCCCGTCCTCCAGTGAAAGAGCGGAATGAAATACATGAATGACAGCCATATCTTCTGCAATATCAGGAAGCAGACAAACAGCTTGCGTTTCCCGAGCTGCTGTACATAGTTCATGATAAGAAGATTAAAAACCGTCGACAAAGTGGTAACAGACATTACCATGCCGATCATTCCGTCTGAAAGCTTCAGGTAAGACAGCGCAGCCGCCAGAAAGGTTCCGCCCACGAACTGCTGCATGGTCTGGTTGGCAATTTCTGTTGTTATGAATGCATTTCTGCTTTTTCTGCAATCCTCTTCATTTTCCGGCAGTGCCATAAAAAAGACTCTGCGCAGTCTGCCTGCAAGCCGGTAAAAATAATATTTCAGGTTATAAAAATTCACGGATATCTCGCACCAGCCATCTCTTTATATTTATACAGATATTGTCCAGTGTAGCGGATAAACAGCGTCTGTCAACTTTATTTTTTATTACATCATTTCTCAGCGTTCAGCATCAGCTTCAGCACGTTTTTTCCGTCCTCGTAAAAATACAGTACATTATCCATGCTCTTTTTAACGATATAAATGCCGAGACCGCCGATATCCCGCTCATCTGCATCCAGCGTTATATCCGGATCCGCCTTCTTAAGCGGATCAAACGGAACACCGTCATCCGCAAAGTCCACAGAAACGCATCCGTCCTTTTTATCAATCCGTATTACCGCCTCGTGTGCTCCGGAATAATTGACAATATTGGCAAAGATTTCATCCAGCGCAACCATGAATTTGGCAGTAACTTTCATGGAACAGCCAAGTTCCTCAAGGCTTGCTTCTGCAAATTCTGCCACCTGCTGTGCATTCTGCTTTAACGGTTCAATCCTCAGCTCCTTCATTCTGTTTCTTTCCCTTCTTTCCGTTCAGCATACCCGTGTATTTCCAGGGCAAGCATTGTAAGGTCATCAAACTGCGGTGCCTTCCCGACAAAAGTATCCACATCTGCACGTACCTCCCTGAGAAGTCCTGCAGGATTGCCTCCTCTGTGCGCTGCCAGTATCTTTTCCAGCCGCTCCATTCCGTAAAGCTCATTCTGCGCATCGGTTGCTTCAGGAACACCGTCTGTATAGATAAAAAGCATATCCTCCGGCTCCAGATGAGCTTCGCTTATGATATACTGTGTATCCTCCATTGCTGCAAGAACCATTTTCTTTTTAACCGGTTTCATATATTCTACAGTACCATCAGGTCTCAGTCTGAGCGGTGTTTCATGACCGGCATCGGTAAACCGGATGGTTCCGGTGCTCAGCTCGTAAATACCAATCCAGGCTGTGGTAAACAGACCTGCTTTGTTCCCTTCACACAGATCATTATTCGCCCTTGTGAAAACTTCGTCCGCCGGCAGTCCCATCATTGCATAGTTTTTAATCAGCGTTTTGGAAATAACCATGAAAAGAGCCGCAGGCACACCCTTGCCGGAAACATCGCCGATAACAATGCCTAGATGATCCTCATCCGTCATAAAGAAATCATAGAAATCTCCGCCTACTTCCTTTGCCGGATCCATACTTGCAAAAAGATCAAATTCTTTCCGCTCCGGATAGGCAGGGAATATACTTGGCAGCATATCCGCCTGGATCTGCGTTGCAACACTCAGCTCCGCACCGATCCGCTCCTTCTCCTTGGAAACGCTGATATAATCCATCATATACTTTTTAATGCCGGATGCCATATCGCAGACAGCATCGGAAAGCTCTTCTATCTCGTCATGGGTATGAATATCCGGATTTTCAAAATGCAGTGCCTCCGGTGTCTCTGCATTTCTGCTGGATTCCGCAAAACCGACAGTACTCTTTTCCAGACTGGAAACCGGAATGAGAATCCTTCTGTTCTGCCATTTATACAGAAGTAACAGAAACAGTCCTGTCAGGAGAACCGCACTGATGAATATAACAGCTACAAAGCTGTGCAGCGTACCATATATTTCATCCATCGAAATATCTACGGAAAGCACTGCCACCGAGGTGCCGTCTGATGCATGGATTGCACGGGATCCGGTATACATGTATCCGAATGCCGTCTTGTTGGCATAAAATTCCACACCGTTGTCTCTTTCCATATAATCAAAATAATGACTGACAACCTCTCCGGAATATTCCTCGCCTGACAGATCTCCGAACTTTACATTATCCGTATCATCCTGCTCTTCCTTTGAAATACCTGTCATGAGATACATCATATTGTCAACGGTATCATGGTTAAGCGGCTTAATGATATAAATATACTCTATTTCATGGCTGTCCTTGATCTGATCAAGATAGCCCTGCGTTTCC
>CAZPEW010000316.1:0-2927 GCA_964585695.1 uncultured Lachnospiraceae bacterium | reverse complement strand
ATACTGAACCTGCAGCGGAATACGCAGATAAGCGCAGCATTCGCCGCCTTCCAAACAATGTCAGCATTATACTGCCCGGGATGGAATCGGAAACCATGCTGCTTCTCCTGAATGAAAGAGGCATTTATGCCGGTGCCGGCTCCGCCTGTGCCAGCGGCTCTCTCGAGCCGAGCCATGTCCTTAAGGCGATCGGGCGCACCCATGCGGAAGCCTATGGAGGACTCCGCCTGACGATTTCTCATACCACCACATGTGCAGAAGCGGATCAGGCTATTGATGCCATCTGTGCCATTGCAGCCGGGAAACGGTAGGTCTTCCGGAATTTCCGGATTTTGACAGCAGGCTTACGGATAAAACCGCTCCTTCTCTTGACTTTTGCGGATAATAGAAATAAAATGGACAAAGTCAAATTCCTGTTGTTTCTTCTGATAACGGGAATCTGTACAGAATGTAAGGCCAGATAAATTCATATGCAAAGGCTTTGATGGTGCATCAAGATCAGAGAATCATCTTAAAGAGAGTAGCCGCGGTACGCTGAGAGCGGCTTAAGACAGATTCTGATTCAATTTCACACCGGAGCTGTTATGGTGAAAGCAGGCAGTAAGTGCAGGTCTGCGGTGTAGCTGTAAACGTGCGGACGCGTTAAGTCTTAAGAGAGTCGGAAGAGACCGGTGTTTTTAGTCAGCTGTTCCGGAACAAGGGTGGTACCGCGATCATACGTCCCTGTGCATGTTTTTAACATGTGCAGGGATTTTTTGATACAGAAATAACGCTGCTGCAGCCGCAGGACAGACGGGTTTTGCATCCGCCGGGCGGCAGTGCGTGATCAGCTTAATTCAAAAAGGAGAAAGCAATGAACAACGAAAAACTGGAAGAGCTTCGCAAGCTCGCCGAAGAAAAAATCAAGGCAGCCCAGGATACCAATGCACTGAATGACATCCGTGTCGGCTTCCTCGGCAAAAAAGGTGAAATCACCCAGCTTCTGAAATCCATGAAGGATCTTTCACCGGAAGAAAAGCCGAAGTTCGGTCAGATGGTCAATGACCTCCGTGAGAAGGTAGAGGGTGAAATCCAGGTGCATATGGCGGAGATGGAAAAGGCAGCCAGAGATGCAAAAATCCAGGCTGAAACCATTGATGTTACATTGCCTGCAAAAAAGATGCAGTACGGACATATGCATCCGAATACCAGAGTCCTCGAGGAAGTTGAAAAAATCTTTGTCGGCATGGGCTACGAAGTGGTTGAAGGTCCGGAAGTCGAGTATGACAAGTATAATTTTGAAATGCTGAACATCCCCAAGGGACATCCGGCAAGAGATGAACAGGATACTTTCTATATAAATGAAAACATTCTCCTCCGCACCCAGACTTCCTCTGTGCAGGCAAGAGTCATGGAGCAGGGCAGGCTTCCGATCCGGATGATCTGTCCGGGACGTGTATTCCGTTCGGATGCCGTAGATGCGACACATTCGCCATCGTTCCATCAGATAGAGGGACTCGTTGTTGATAAGCATGTCACCTTTGCGGATCTGAAGGGAACGCTGGATACCTTTGCCAAGGAACTTTTCGGGCCGGATACAAAGACCAAGCTTCGTCCGCATCATTTCCCGTTTACGGAGCCGTCTGCCGAGGTGGATGTAAGCTGCTTCAAGTGCGGCGGCAAGGGCTGCCGTTTCTGCAAGGGCGAGGGCTGGATCGAGATCCTCGGCTGCGGCATGGTTCATCCGCATGTGCTTGAGATGTGCGGCATTGACCCTAAGGAGTACAGCGGTTTTGCATTCGGTGTAGGTCTGGAGCGGATTGCGCTTCTTAAGTATGAGATCGACGACATGCGTCTTCTGTATGAGAATGACGTCAGATTCCTGAATCAGTTCTAAGGAAGGGGAAAAAACATGAATACATCATTAAACTGGTTAAAGGCATATGTTCCTGACCTTGACTGCACACCGAAGGAGTTTACCGATGCGATGACGCTCTCCGGCACCAAGGTTGAAACATGTACTGTATTAAATAAAAATCTGGAAAAGATTGTAACCGGAAAGCTCCTTTCCATTGAGGCGCACCCGGATGCAGATAAACTTGTGATCTGTCAGGTGGATGTCGGACAGGCAGAGCCGGTGCAGATCGTAACCGGCGCACACAATATGCAGGTGGGCGATATCGTTCCGGTTGTACTGGACGGCGGCAAGGTTGCCGGCGGACATGACGGCGGACCGCTCCCTGAGGACGGTGTTCCGATCAAGGCAGGCAAGCTCCGCGGGGTACCTTCCTACGGCATGATGTGCTCTATTGAGGAGCTTGGCTCTTCCAGAGAGTTCTATCCGGAGGCACCGGAATCCGGCCTTTATATCTTCCCGCAGGATACGCCGGCAGGCGCAGATGCACCGACACTGCTCGGACTCAATGATGCCATCCATGAGTATGAGATCACATCAAACCGTGTGGACTGCTACAGTGTGATCGGTATTGCAAGAGAAGCGGCAGCAACATTCGGAAAGACCTTTACTGCACCGAAGGAAGAGAAATCCGGCAATGCAGAGAACATCAATGACTATCTGTCTGTTGAGGTCAGGGATACAGATCTCTGCCCGCGCTACACTGCACGTATGGTAAAGAACATACACCTTGCACCGTCGCCGAAGTGGATGCAGATCCGCCTTGCAAGTGCAGGTATCCGCCCGATCAACAACATTGTCGATATTACCAATTACGTCATGCTTGAATACGGCCAGCCGATGCATGCCTATGATTACGATCTGATCCGCGGACATAAGATCATTGTGAAGCGCGCGTCAGACGGAGATACATTTGAGACACTGGACCAGCAGGTACGTACACTGGACCATACGGTGCTGATGATCAATGATGCGGAGGGTGCAATCGGCATCGCCGGCATCATGGGCGGTCAGAATTCAAAGATCACAGATG
>CAZPEW010000315.1:0-2973 GCA_964585695.1 uncultured Lachnospiraceae bacterium | reverse complement strand
AATACAGAAATTGCAGCGGATGAAGCAGTAAAAAATGCAGGGCTGGAAGCAGACAGAATTATCAAGGATGCGGAAAGCAGGGCTTCTCAGATCAGAAAGCAGGCAGAAGAGGATGCTTCTCTGATACTCTCAAAAAAGAGAGAAAGGTCGGAGCAGAATGGAAAAGTAATGATTGCTGCAGCAGCAGAGGAAGCGGAAAGAAGCTGTGAGGAAATGGCAGCAAAAGCCAGACAGTCGGAGGAAACAGCAGCTGCTCAGATTCTTGAGTATCTGAAATTATAAGTAAGGAGGTACTGTCAGAATATGGCCGTTATGCCTATGAAACGAGTTCAGATCCTGGCGCTTAAAAAGGACCGTAAAAAAGTTCTTGAGCTGCTGCAGAGGATCGGAACGGTAGAAATAAACTATGACCTGCCGCAGGATGATGTCTTTACCAAAACAGATATGAGCGCAAGCAGTGCACAGTTTATGAAGCATTCAGAAGCGGCGGATTCTGCATTGGAAATTCTGGATCGGGTATCACCGGAAAACAAGGGAATGCTGTCCTCCCTGGAGGGCAGGAAGGAAATTGCGCTTCCGGAATATGATATGTATGTAAAGCAGCATAAGGATATAGCTGCGGAGGCATACAAGATCATAGGACTTGATAAGCGAGAAGCAGAACTGAAGGCAGAAATACCAAAGCTCGAGATGGAACGTACTTCACTGGAACCATGGAAGACGTTCGACCTGCCGCTGGATTACAGCGGAACCAAAAAGACGGATGTGATTGCAGGAACTCTTCCGGGTGAAGAAACCATGGAGACGCTTCTCATGAAAATCGGAGAGGCAGATCCGTCCCTGACGGATTTTGATGCACAGATCATCAGTCATACGCAGATCCAGACCTGTGTTTTCTTTATCTGTAAAAAGGACAGCACACCTAAGCTGCAGGAAGCACTCAGGACAATGGGATTCGCAAAAGCGCCGCTTTCTTCCAGAACACCTGCACTGCAGATGAAGCGGATCGAAGAGGATATCTCAGCTGCAGGGCAGGAAATGAAGGACATTGAGCATTCGATTGCTGCTTTTGCTCCGGACCGGGGCAAGCTTAAATTTATCCGTGATTATTATATTATGAGAGCGGACAAATACAATGTCATCAGTGATCTGTCGCAGTCTCACAGAACCTTTGTACTGGAGGGATATCTTCCGGAGGAAGATACTGCGGAGCTGGAAAAGAAACTGGAACCGTTTGATCTTGCACTGGAATTTACGGAACCGGGGCCGGATGAGGATGTTCCGGTGAAGCTTAAAAATAATAACTATGCCGCACCTGTGGAGAGTGTAGTGGAAAGCTACAGCATGCCGGCACGTGGAGAAATGGATCCTTCCGCGATCATGGCAGGTTTTTATTATATCTGCTACGGACTGATGCTTTCCGATGCGGCTTACGGGATGATCATGGCTGGTGCAACTGCATACTGCCTGAAGAAGTATCCTAAGATGGAAGAGGGTACCAGAAAGTTCCTCAAGATGTTTTTCTACTGCGGACTTTCCACCATTTTCTGGGGATTTATGTTCGGATCGTTCTTTGGAGATGCGGTGAATGTTATCGCAACGACATTTTTCAACAGACCGGATATCAAACTTCCGGCGCTGTGGTTTGAACCGGTCAACAAGCCTATGAAAATGCTGGTATTTTCCTTTGTGGTCGGCATTGTTCATCTGTTTACCGGACTTGGCATCAAGTTTTATTCGGAATGGAAGGCAGGCAACAAGCTGGATGCGATATATGATGCCGGATTCTGGTATCTGTTTGTCGGAGGGGGCATCGTATATCTTCTGACAATGAAGATGTTTACCGATATGCTCGGTCTGTCATTTACACTGCCGGCAGCGGCAGGAAGTGCAGCGGCGGCAGCGGCGGCAGTCGGGTGTGTCGGCGTGATACTGACCGGCGGAAGAGAATCCAGGAACTGGTTCAAGCGTATTCTGAAGGGGCTGTATGCAGCATATGGAATTACCGGATATCTGAGCGATATTCTTTCATATTCAAGACTGCTGGCACTCGGACTTGCGACTTCCGTTATTTCAACGGTATTTAACAAGATGGGCAGTATGCTCGGCGGATCGCTGATCGGCGGCATTGTGTTTATTCTTGTGTTTGTTGTAGGACACCTTATGAACGTTGCAATCAATGCACTGGGTGCATACGTTCACACAAACCGTCTGCAGTATGTGGAATTCTTCGGAAAGTTCTATCAGGGCGGCGGCAGAAAAATCAATCCGTTTGGAGAGAAAACCAAATATTATAAAATTATGGAGGCTAATTAATTATGGAACATTTAGGCGTTGCATTTGCACTTCTCGGAGCAGTTCTTGCTGCATTAATGTCAGGAATCGGTTCAGCTATCGGTGTAGGTATCTGCGGTGAATCTGCTGCCGGTGCGGTTACCGAGGATCCGAGTCTTTTCTCGAAAGTACTGATTCTCCAGCTGCTTCCTGGTACACAGGGTATTTACGGACTTCTGATCGGTTTCATCACACTGACACAGATCGGTGTAATGGGCGGTTCTGCAGATCTGTCACTGGCAAAGGGACTTCTTTATCTTGCAGCCTGTCTGCCGATGGCATTTGTAGGCTGGAAGTCAGCAATTTCCCAGGCTAAGGCATCCATTGCTTCCATCGGGCTTGTGGCAAAGAAGCCGGATCAGTTTGGTAAAGCAATGATCTTCCCTGCAATGGTTGAGACCTATGCTATTCTTTCTCTTCTGATTTCCATTCTGGCTATTTTTGGTGTAAGTGCACTGTCCATCTGATGAGAGAGGAGTCTATACATGTCGGGACTTGAAAAAATTCTAGATGATATACAAAAGGAAGCAGAGAACGAGTCTCAACAGATTCTTACGGAAGCGCAGACCAAAGCAGATGCAGTTCTTGCAGAAGCCGAAAAGGCTGCAAAGGCTGTAAAGACGGCTGCAGAGGAAAAGG
>CAZPEW010000314.1:0-2991 GCA_964585695.1 uncultured Lachnospiraceae bacterium | reverse complement strand
CTCCCGCCACCTAAAGACTTAACAGGTTGGGCGACATAGCCAACCTGCAAGTAAAGTCTTTCTCAACCGGCCTGCTTTAAGCTGATTTGTCAGACAAGTGTTTTTATTCTGTCGCATCCCGGTTCAGGGTATCAGCATGCGCCTGATCTGCTGCATGGGCAGCTTTTTCCATGTCCTGAACACCGGAATACATCGGAGCGGCTTCAAAGTTGAGGCGCTCCTCCTCGACAACAAGCGGGCGCTTCATGACACGCTGGTTGATGGATATGATGTACTCCCCGAGGAGTCCGATGAAAAAGATCTGGATCGAGCCCAGGAAGAGCATGCCGATCAGCATCGGCGCCATGCCGGCCGGGAAGCGGTCCCACCAGATGAGCTTCATGATAAGGTAGGCGACGGCAATCACCATGCTTATGGCCGAGCAGATACCGCCAAAGAACACGGCTATCCGCAGGCCGACCTTGGTGTAGCTGGTGAAGCCGAGCATTGCGGCGTCGTAGAGTGTATACAGGTTGTTATGTGTGATGCCGGCGCGACGGCGCGGCTGTGTATACGGAATTTCCTTCCGGTGGAAACCAAGCTCTGCGACGATGCCGCGGAGGAACGGGGTCGGATCATTCAGATTCCGCATAACGTTGATGAATGCCTTGTCATAGAGACCGAAGCCGGTGAACTGGGCGATCTGATCCACACTGGACATGCGCTTGATCATTTTGTAATATACGCCGCGCAGCCAGTACATGACCTTCGGCTCATCGCTGTGCTTTTTGACACCGATCGCAATCTTATAGCCCTCCTCCCAGGCCGCCACAAACTGCGGGATCATTTCAACCGGATCCTGGAAATCGGCTGCCATAAGGATGGTGGCATCGCCGGTAGACTGGAGCATGGCATAGTAAGGGCTGTTGAACTGCCCGAAATTTTTTGCATTAAAGATAGCCTTGATGTGCGGATTGGACGCGCAAAGCCCGCGAATGAGATTCCGTGTGTTGTCATGCGAGTCATTATCGATGAAAATGATCTCGTAATCGTACTGCGGAAGAGATTCGCCAAACATTTTTGAGAGCGCCGCAGAAAGCGGCACCACATTTTCTTCTTCGTTGTAGCATGGCACTACAATACTGATTTTTTTCAAAGCTGAGACCTCGTTGTCTTGGAAATATAAAAATATTCTACTCTTTGTAGTCCCGTGTTTCAAGTGTAGGATTCTAGCCTGACGGGGCTGCAGCCTCCATCGATAACCGCCATCACGCAAACTGCTGCCGCCGCCGATAACCGCCATCACGCAAACCGCTGCCTCCAGAGCACAATGTCACACCGGCAGGTTCCGGACGGTCTCGACGATGGAATCGAACCTGTCGACACGCTCGGCATTTTCATTGATGACAATGTCCGGCTTGTAGGTGTCCAGGATGGTGGCAAGGCTCGTGCGGTAGTCGCCGCCTGCAAACATAATGGTGTCATGGAAAGATTCCGCAAAATACGGGAGCATGAACATGTAAATGTAGCTGTCGCCGAGAATCAGGACCCGCTTGTCGTTCCCGGCATTCGCGTTGGTGTAGTAGGTGTCGAGATTCGGATTCGAATATATCGTCAGCTTGTCCTTGGTTTCGACTGCATTCGCGACTTTGCGCGAGAAGCATTCGGACATGTTCGGCTCGTGGATGCCGCCGTAGAGGTAGGCGCCGCGGTCCTTGATCTCGATGTCAAAATCCGCGTCCGTCATGACCTTGAACTGGTTCTGGTTCTGCGCATTGATTGCCTGCATGAGCGTCTGGTAGCCGATGAAGGCGCCTCTCTCGGTCCAATGCGTGGCATCGCCCCAGCGGCTGTAAACCTCGTACTTGTCCTTGGCCGCGAGCAATACGGGTTTCAGGTTGATGAGATGGATGCTGGTTTCCGCAGCAAATTTCTCCATGACCAGGTCGGTCTTTGATTGTGCGCCGTACTGGAGCACCGAGGTCGGGAAGTACTCCGGATAGATGCTCTGCTTGTCCCAGCACTGCATGTAGTAGTACTGGATGCCGCGCGAGGCCATATAGTCGCTCAGCTTCTGGTAGCTCTCGCGAATGCTTTCCATGCTTTCCTCCGAGCGGAGGTCGAAGTGCTGGTAATCTTTGAGGATCGCGCTGTCCGCATAATTGAGGACGCGGTCCGGCCCGATCAGAAAAGCTCCGCCGCGCGGCAGTGTGCCGAAAAGATAATACTGCAGCCCGGCATAATAGTAGGTGATTTTCTCACGGAAACCTATGCGGTCGCCGAGATATGCCCCAAGCTCTGCCGTAAAATCAGGATTGATCCGGCCAAGATCATTCTTTGCCTGGTGATATGCCGCTGTGATTCCGGCAAGCACCCCCTGGTTTTCTGCGCTGCCCGCGGCTTCTGTCTGTCCCTCTGCAGCACTGCCCGCAGCTTCTGTCTGTCCCTTTGCGGCGCTGCCCGCGGCTGTATTGACCGCCGCCGCATTTTTCGGACTTGTTGTTTCTGCCGCCGGTGTATCAGCTGCTGCCGGTCTGTAAAGCACCGGCGCAGCGGCGAGCTTACGGTTTTCCGTCAGTGAAACTGCCTCCGGATCCCGGTTGGTCTTGTATAGCGGCACCAGAAGCATTGCAAAAAACGCCGCTGCAAACACAAGATCCAGACAGAATACAAGCCTGGAGGGACGCGCCGGCCTGACTTCCGTACCAGAGCAGGCAGATTCCTGCTTCTCACTGTCATTATGATTGGTTTCAAGATCGCGCATATTTCTCTCCTAACGGTAACATCTGTTTCAATAACATTTTATGCCAGGGTCCCGCAGCACGACCCTCCGGTCTGCCGGAATACCCGCTGCGGGACGGAAAAATTCAGAGTATCATCCCCGCGGGAATCTGTTGATTCCCGGGCCTGCCTGCTCAGAACTGGAAGTAGATAAAAGAATTATAGCTTCCGGAAACAACAAACAGGATGGAAAAGGCAAACAGCAGGAGAAGCGCCAGATTCCGCAGCATG
>CAZPEW010000313.1:0-2991 GCA_964585695.1 uncultured Lachnospiraceae bacterium | reverse complement strand
TGCTTCCGTGACTGTACAAGTCTGAAAGAACTTTATATTCCTGATACAGTTGATTATATCGGAACAAGTGCATTTAAGGGCTGTACAGCGCTGGAAAGGCTATACCTGCCGGACAGCTGCAGAAATCATGATGGCATTATCCAGCTGCTTGAAGAAAATCCTTCTGTAAAGCTTATTTTCCGGCAAAGCACTGCAGCAGAGATATTAGACGGAGAAAGGGAGGATTTACAGCCGGAGAGCGGCAGTCATCAGGAAACAGCCCATGTGGAGACGGAAGTATGAAAACAGGAAGAATAACCAGAGGGATCTGCGCTTTAATCCTTTTTTTTCTTTATATCACCGGGATGCTTTTGCTGGATCATCTTCCGGTAAGAGCCAAGGCGGAGAGTGCAGATGAAATCATGGAAAAGGATACCTACAATGGGTATGGTCTTAAAACAGGACAGAGTCTTGCCAATACAATCCTTTTTGAAGAGGACGGGAAGGTCTGCTATTCCGATCGGATTTTTACCAGATTTTCTTATGAGGATCAGTATATCCGGAATACAGGGGAATATGTACAGAAACTTCTGGAAAAAACAGGAGGCAGGATCTATCTGCTGCCGGTTCCGCAGCGTGTGTTTCTGGAAAAGGCCGGAGATGCTGACCGTGAGAAGTATAACGAATATATAGAAAAACTGGAGGGAGTACTTCCTGATGGAGCAGTGCTTGTTGATTCACTGCCCGTTCTTAAGGAACATGAAAAGGAGTATGTTTTTTACCGTACAGAAAATGCCTGGACCGCGCGAGGCGCATATTATGCCAGCACGGTATTAGGCAAAAAAATGCAGCTTGCAGTACTGCCGTTTACTTCTTATGAGGAGTCTATGTACAACGATTTTTATGGTGGGCTGGTGCAGGAAGGGCTGGAAAAATACAAAGAGGATAAAGGACGTTATACGGAAATCCACGGGATACCGTCAGACCTGAAATATTACTATACCTATCCCGGTTCAGACAACCGTGCAGCAGTATTTGATATGGAAAATGCGACCGCGGAACTGCGCAGGCCTATTTTCAGCATATCCGATCCGGGTTTTGACAGTTATATCGGCGGAGAGTTTTCATATGCCTTTGTGCAGGGACGCGGCGGTACACAGACTGTGCATAATGAAGTTTTGCTGGTTATCACAGATTCAGAAGGGAAAGTCATGCTGCCGTATCTTGCTGATTGCTATGACACAATAATAGTTATAAATATCCAGGAGGATAGAACATTGCCTGTAAATATTGACACAATAAAAAAAGAATATGGAATAACAGATGTTATTTATATGCAGAATGCTTCAAGGATGGGAAATCCGGCATACAGCAGAGCTTTAAACGGGCTGATTGGTGAACGGGAGGAGAAAGTATGGTAAGTATTCTTTCCAGGCTGATTTCCAGACTGGCGTATCAGACCGGAATATCCGGGAATCTTTGGGCATACCAGAAATATACGGTGCCGTTGCTTCTTATAACAGGAGTAATATTTCTGCTTTTTGGAACCAGACTGTTCCGCATGATTTTTTCGGTTGTGACCTTTATTATGGTGCTTCTGCTTTCCAGCTGGTTGCTGAGCCCTCATATGTCATGGGGAAGCACAGTGACATTCTTTGCAATTTTTGGAACAACCTTGGGGTTTCTTGCTTATTTCTGGCCCTGGCTTTCTGCATGTACACTTTGCGGGCTGATAGCGTCAGCTTTCTGCTGGCTTTTTATCCCTGCGGTATGGGCAGTGATATGCAGCGCAGCCTTGGCGGTCCTGTTTACAAAAGCATTCCCGGTACTGTCTGTGAGTGTATGTACCGCAGCCTTCGGCAGCAGTCTGCTCGGCAGTGTATGGCAGATTTCCGGATGGAGACTGGGAATGCTTTTTTTGGCGGGAATATTTATCCAGCTTCTGCTTGCACGCGGACAAAATGATTTTCCGAGGGTCTGCCCGCAGAAGATGGAGGATTGGATCAATAAAAAATGGAAGAAAAAATGTTGACGGTTTTCCGTAAGGAAATCAAATATATTATTCCGGCAGAACAGTTTTTACATATGGAAAAACAGCTTGACTGTATCATGCAGCGGGATCCATACGGGAACAACGGGACTTACCAGATCCGTTCCCAGTATTTTGATTCTGTCAACGATCAGGACCTGCAGGACAATCTTTCAGGTGTAATGGAAAAGAGGAAAATCAGAACCAGAATTTATGGTCTGCAGGATCAGACAGTGAAACTGGAGTATAAATGCAAAAGCGGCAATGACAGTGCAAAGCATTCGCTCCTGATTTCCAGACAGGAAGCGGAGGAGATGGAGAAACATAATTATCATTTTTTAATCAGGAGGCCCGAAGAGCTTGCCTCTTTCCTTTATACAAAAATGATGAGGGGTGCATACCGTCCCAAAACAATCATTCTGTATTCCCGTACTGCATTTCTTTATCCGGTCAGTGATGTACGGATTACTTTTGACCATCATATTTCTTCATCGGTAAATCCGCATGGCTTATTCAGAGAGAAAATAGCACTTACACCGGTGCTTCCGCAGGATATGGGTATCCTGGAAGTGAAATATAATGATTTTCTTCCTTCTGTACTGAAACAGGTCATCAGGCAGGCGGATCGTTCTGCAGATGCCTACAGCAAGTATTCATCAGCTAGGTTAAACTGGATTTAAAGGAGATAATAATGAGAGAATTTATTGTTGAAAATCTGACAAATCAGGCTGCAATCGGGGCCGCGCAGATAGTATTGAACAATATAACGGCAATGGTTACCGCTTTTTTCATGATGCTGACTTATAAGCTTACCTATTCAGGGACAGCTTACAGCAGAAAATTCAATGTTTCGCTTGGTGCAATTGTTCTGATAACAACCATGATCATGAGTATTATCAGCAATAATGTAGCCTTATCTCTCGGAATGGTCGGTGCACTGTCCATCATCCGTTTCAGAACAGCAGTCAAGGATGTACGGGATG
>CAZPEW010000312.1:0-3006 GCA_964585695.1 uncultured Lachnospiraceae bacterium | reverse complement strand
CGGAGTGCTTGTATCAAATAATGTGTAATACAAAATCAAGGCAACTGCAATATTCAGGAAAATAATCCCCATGGCAATGACATTCATCGAAATTCCCCCTTTTTTGAAGGAAGAGAAAAACGAAGGTCCTACCTGCAAGCCGATGCAGAAGACAAATAAAATCAATCCGAAATCCTGTATAAAGGAAAGAATCTTCAAATTGCCGGTAAATCCGAAATGCCCGGCTATAATGCCTGCAAACAAAACAAAAGTAACTCCCAGGCTGATACCGAAAATCTTAATCTTGCCCAAATAAATCCCTATTGCAATAACAACTGAATACAGCAAAGCTATGTGCGCCACCGAATCCGGGTCGTTAAGCAAAGTCTCTAACCATTCCATAAACTAACTTTTATAATCGGGTGCAAAATTAGTGAAATTTGTATATTTAACCAACTTAACTTACTTATTTTTCAAGATATTCTTTGCTCAGTCGGATGTTATTCGTAAATTTGCTTGTTTTTATGAAACTATAAGAAAATCTTAATTAAAATGACTATGGTAAATAGTAAAGAGAAACTTTTTTCTGACTTCACTGCCCCCTCTACCCAAGAGTGGCTTGACAAGATCAATGTGGATCTGAAAGGCGCTGATTTCCAAAAGAGATTAGTGTGGAGAACAAACGAAGGATTCAACGTGAAGCCTTTTTATCGCAAAGAGGACTTGGAAGGACTGAAAACAACCGACGCTCTTCCAGGAGTTTATCCTTATTTGAGAGGAACAAAAAAGGATGATAACGCGTGGTACATCAGGCAGAACATTCAAGTTGCCGATGCAGCTCAGGCCAACGCCAAAGCTCTCGACGTGTTGAACCGCGGTGTAGATTCCATTTGTTTTGGAATTTCAGGAAAAGACGTAAGCGAAAGCTTCGTAGAGACTTTGTTGAAAGGTATTTGTGCCGAATGTGTGGAATTGAATTTCTGCACTTGCCAAAAACATTCTGTTGAACTGGCTCAAATATTGGTAGCTTACTTCCAGAAACAAGGCTATGACCTGACCAAGCTGGTAGGCTCTATCAATTACGACCCGATTGGCAAGATGATGTCCAAGGGCAAAGACTTGAGTGATTTTGCAGCTACTGCCAAAGAACTTGCTGAAGTTCTGAGTGCACTTCCCAAGTATCGCTGCTTAGCAGTCAATGCTTCTCTGCTCAACAATGCAGGTTCATACATCAGCCAGGAATTAGGCTATGCATTGGCATGGGGTAATGAATATCTGAACCAATTGGTTGAATCAGGAATTCCTGCAGCCAAGGCAGCAAAGAAAATCAAATTCAATTTCGGCATCAGCTCCAACTACTTCATGGAGATAGCCAAGTTCCGTGCAGCACGCATGTTATGGGCAGATATCGTTAAGCAATACAATCCTACTTGCGACGGTGACTGCAAGAATCAGGGAGAAAACAAATTCTGCAATTGCGCATGCAAGATGATGATTCATGCAGAAACTTCTACATTCAACCTCACCTTGTTCGATTCTTATGTAAATCTACTCCGTTCACAGACTGAAACCATGAGTGCAGCTTTGGCCGGTGTTCATTCCATCGCAGTGACTCCGTTTGACGAGGCTTACGAAACTCCTAATGATTTTGCAGAACGTATCGCCCGTAACCAACAATTGCTTCTGAAAGAAGAATGCCACTTCGACAAGGTTGTTGACCCTGCAGGCGGCTCCTACTATATCGAGAATCTGACTGTTTCCATCGCCAAACAGGCTTGGGACATCTTCTTGAAAGTTGAAGAAGAAGGCGGATTCCTTGCTTCAGTAAAAGCAGGAAAAGTTCAGGAAGCCATCAATGCAAGCGGAAAAGCACGCCACATTGCAGTTTCCAAACGTAAAGAAATTCTTGTCGGCACCAACCAGTTCCCTAACTTCAACGAACTTTCGGAAGGCAAGACACCTATAGAAGCAGCTTGCTGCTGCAGCGGAAACGGAGATGCTTGCGAAAAACCTATCGCTACACTGAACAAGTTCCGTGCAGCAAGTGATTTCGAAGCATTGAGACTGCAGACTGAAAAGAGCGGCAAACGTCCGAAAGCATTCATGCTTACAATTGGCAATCTGGCCATGCGTCAGGCACGTGCCCAATTCTCTTGCAACTTCCTGGCTTGTGCAGGATACGAAGTAATCGACAACCTCGGTTTCGAAACAGTTAAAGAAGGTGTTGACGCTGCCATGGCAGCCAAAGCCGACATCGTGGTTCTTTGTTCAAGTGATGACGAATATGCAGAATATGCAGTTCCGGCATTCCAGGAATTGAACGGACGTGCCATGTTCATCGTAGCTGGTGCTCCGGCATGTATGGAAGACTTGCAGAAAGCCGGTATTGAGAACTTCATTCACGTTCGTGTCAATGTTCTTGACACCCTCAAAGAATACAACGCTAAATTAGGAATCAAGTAAAGCAGGAAATTATGAGAAAAGATTTCAAAAACATTAAATCTATAGCTACAGAAGTACATTGTAAGGTAAAAGGCCAATGATATAAAGGCCGACTGGAAGACACCCGAGCACATCGAGGTGAAACCGGTTTATACAAAAGAGGATCTTGAAGGAATGGAACATCTGGACTTCGCTGCCGGTATTCCTCCTTTCTTGAGAGGCCCGTACAGCATGATGTACACTTTCCGTCCATGGACCATCCGCCAGTATGCAGGATTTTCCACTGCTGAGGAGTCCAATGCTTTCTATCGCCGTAACCTGGCTTCCGGACAGAAAGGTCTGTCTGTTGCATTCGACCTTCCTACCCACCGCGGTTACGACCCCGATCATCCACGTGTAGTAGGTGATGTCGGCAAGGCCGGTGTTTCCATCTGCTCCGCAGAGAACATGAAGGTTTTGTTCGACGGCATTCCATTGAACAAGATGTCAGTATCCATGACCATGAACGGTGCTGTACTTCCTATCATGGCATTCTACATTGTAGCAGGTTTGGAGCAAGGTGCCAAACTGGAAGAAATGGCAGGA
>CAZPEW010000311.1:0-3010 GCA_964585695.1 uncultured Lachnospiraceae bacterium | reverse complement strand
TATCCACGCGCAACGACGATCCTGCGACGGCCAGCCGTCCATGGGACCGGGATCGCGATGGTTTTGTCCTTGGCGAAGGCGCCGGTGTTGTTGTGCTTGAGGAATACGAGCACGCCAGGGCGCGCGGTGCCCGGATTTACGGTGAGGTCTGCGGCTATGGTTCAACAAGTGATGCCTATCATATCACGGCACCGGATCCGGAGGCACGCGGCGGTGCGCAGGCCATGACAGATGCGCTGCGGGAAGCAGGCTGGAAGGAAGAGGATTCGGTTTATATCAATGCCCACGGAACCGGTACGCCGCTCAATGATGCAGCAGAAACGCTGGCCATCAAAAAGGCGCTCGGTACGGAGGCAGCCTGCCGCGCCTGCGTGAGCTCCACAAAATCCATGACCGGACATATGCTCGGGGCAGCGGGAGCGGTGGAAGCGCTTGCCTGTATCCGTGCGCTCGGAGAGGGAATCATTCCGCCGACGATTCATCTGACAGAGCCGGATCCGGCCTGTGATCTTTACTGCGTGCCGGGGCAGGCAATCCGTAAAAAAATCGACCTGGCGCTGTCCAATTCGCTTGGCTTCGGCGGACAGAACGCAAGCCTTGCTTTCAGGAGGGTAGAAGAATGATGAAGGAAACGGATATCCGGAAATATGCCGGACTGATGCAGGAGCTCGGTCTTACCGGTCTCGAGATTACAGAGGACAACAAGGTCGTGCGCCTTGAGCGCACCATGGCAGCTGCTGTCGGATATTCCGGCAGCGGGACAGCTGCAGCAGCGGCAGATGTTTCCGGGGGATACGGGAATGTCCCGGCAGGGATGCAGGCAGATGCGTCCGTAAACACTGCAGCTGTTGATACCGTTCTTGTGAAATCACCGATTGTCGGTGTTTTTTATGCGGCACCGGCCGAGAATGCCGCACCTTATGTTTCCATCGGTGATTCCGTGGAAAAGGGAGATACGCTCTGCATGATTGAAGCCATGAAGCTCCTGAATGAAGTGAATGCGGAGGAAAGCGGCGTGGTTACGGAGATCAGCGTAACCAACGGACAGGTTGTGGAATACGGTACGCCGCTGTTCCGGATCAGGAGGAATGCATGATGCCGGCGCAGGTTTTCCGCGGGGCGGAGCTGGAAAAATTACTGCCGCACCGGGACTGTATGCTGCTTCTGGATGATGCAGCGCTGAGCGGAGATGAGGCTGTAGGACATTACCGGGTCCGCGGAGATGAATTTTTCCTCCGGGGTCATTTCCCCGGGAATCCCGTGGTGCCGGGAGTGATTCTGTGTGAGATGCTTGCGCAGTCTGCCTGTGTCCTCCTCAAGGGAAGTCTCACGGCAGGACAGCTTCCTGTATACACAGGACTTGACAATGTGAAATTCCGCTCGCCGGTGAGACCGGGGGACAGGATTGAAACCCGCTGCCATCTTACCAGAGTAAAGTATCCTTTCTATTTTGCAGAGGGAACAGTATCCGCAAAGGGGAAGTGCTGCGTATCAGCGGCATTTTCATTCGCGGCTGCAGTACTTTCATAAACAGGAGACGAGACGAATGTTTTCAAAAATACTGATTGCCAACCGGGGCGAGATTGCAGTGCGGATTATCCGCGCCCTGAAGGAAATGGGCGTCGCCACGGTGGCCGTATATTCGGAGGCAGACAGGGATGCTCTGCATACGGCTCTTGCGGATCAGAGCGTATGCATCGGTGCAGCGGAGGCAGCCGGCAGCTACCTGAACGAAAACCAGATCATCAGTGCCGCTGTTCTTACGGGGGCACAGGCGATTCATCCCGGCTACGGTTTTCTGTCCGAGAATGCACATTTTGCCGGACTCTGCCGGCGGAACGGAATTGTTTTCATCGGGCCGGATCCGGATGCGATGGAGCGGCTCGGTGATAAGGCGGTTTTAAAGGAACTGATGCAGGAAGCGGGACTCCAGGTGATTCCGGGCACAAGAGCCGTCGCATCAGAAGAGGAAGCTGCGCGGGAAGCAGAACGGATCGGGTATCCGGTCATGCTCAAAGCCTGCGCGGGCGGCGGAGGCAGAGGAATCAGGCTGATAAGGTCCGCTGCGGAGCTGGATGAAGCCTACCGGCAGGCCGCAAAGGAAGCCGCAGGTGCATTCGGCGACGGTTCTCTGTATCTTGAAAAATATATTTTTCCGGCGCGCCATGTTGAGCTGCAGATCCTGGCGGATGAGCAGGGCAATGCGGTCTGCCTCGGTGAGCGGGACTGCTCCCTGCAGAGGCGCAACCAGAAGCTGATTGAGGAGAGCCCCTCGCCGGCGGTTGCGGAAGCGCAGCGGCTGAAAATTACGGAAAAGGCGCTCGCTGCAATCCGCAGGATCAGATATGTCGGGCTCGGAACGCTGGAATTTCTCCTGGACCGGGAGGGAAATTTCTGGTTCATGGAAATGAATGTCCGTCTGCAGGTGGAACACTGTGTTACGGAAATGCTGACCGGTTATGATCTTGTAAAATGGCAGATCCGGGCGGCGGCAGGGATTCCGCTCAGCTTCGGCCAGGGAGACATCCGTTTCCGGGGTACAGCCATCGAATGCCGGATCAATGCGGTAAGCTGCGGAACACTGCGGATGCTGCATGTGCCTGGCGGACCGTCTGTACGCTTTGACACGTATCTTACGGAAGGAATGACTGTGTCTCCGTATTATGATTCGCTGCTCGGCAAGCTGATCGTGCAGGCAGGGACAAGAGAGGAAGCGGTCCGGAAGCTCCGGGCGGCACTCTGTGAACTGGTGATCGACGGGATTGAGACCAATATAGAGGAGCAGCTGCGGATCATCGGGGATGAACGTTTCCTCTCCGGAGAATATGATCTGACATTTATGGGCAGCCGGTAGACACAGGAAGGTGAGGAAATGAATCTGATCAGATTTTTAAAACCTAAAAACAAGCTCGAGGAGGGCGGGCGCAGCGCGGCACCGGTTCAGCAGGATGACGGAGAGCCGGAAAAAAACTGTCCGAACTGCCACAGGGATATTCCGCTGAGCCGTCTG
>CAZPEW010000310.1:0-3019 GCA_964585695.1 uncultured Lachnospiraceae bacterium | reverse complement strand
ATGCTGTTGAACAGCGTATTTCAGTGCTTCTCAAAAAAGCTGACCGGAAGAACCACTTTGAGCTCAGCAGCAGTTTTTGTAAAAAGCCGGATTGCCGGATTGTTTTCCGGTTCAGATGCCAGCGCATAATAATCAAAATTCTGCTGCTGACAGAAATACGGTGTTTCAAACAGTTCCTGCAGGAGGATGATCTCAGCGCCCCTTGCTGCCGCCTCCCGCACGATTCTCTCTGCCTTTGACAGCATTTCCTCCCGGTTCCAGCTGCAGCTCATCTGCGTTGCAGCGACTGTTACATTTCTCATTTCAATCCCTCCCTGTCAGATACCATCCGGCAATCTTTATATCCTCCGGTGTTGTTATCTTGATATTTTCATAGCTTCCCGGGATGATTTTTACCGGGATATGCATAAAATGCTCCAGTACCTGTGCATCATCCGTAATCCTTACAGTAAGTCCGCCTTTGCTTTCCTCCGCCGCCATCGCGGTATATGCCTGATAAATCAGAGAAAAATCAAAACTCTGGGGTGTCTGCATCAGCCAAAGCGTGCTCCGGTCCGGCGTCGATGCAACATAATTCTCTCTGTCAAGGATTTTTATGGTATCCTTTACCGGCATTCCGACAACAGCCGCATGATATTCAGCCGCCCCTTCCACGGAATCCCGGATAAGCTTTTCCGTAAGCATGGGTCTCGCGCTGTCATGTATCAGAACAATCGGGTCCTGCTGCCGGTTTCCCGTGTGATACGCATGGTCTGCTGATGGCTTTCCCGCATTGGTTTCCGCTATTTTAAGCAGCGCATGGAGTACCGAATGATATCTCTCGCTGCCGCCTTCTGCAACCGAAGAAAGCTTCCGGATCCCATAGGATTCCGAAGCCTCCAGAACTTTCTTTTTATCTTCCGCAGCTGTCACAAGAACAATTTCATCGACCAGAGTGCTCTTCTCAAATGCAAGCAGACTGTAAACAAAAACAGGCTTTCCGCAAAGCTCCATGAACTGTTTCTTTTCCTTTGCATGCATCCGGCTGCCGCTGCCCGCCGCCAGTAAAACCGCATAAACCTTTCTGTCCTGATACATGTTCTACCTCTCGCCCAGTTTCAGGTTAGGGCATGCATTGAGCGTAAGGTCGCTTCTTCTGCCCTTGATATACTCATAATATCCGGCACAGCCGATCATCGCTGCATTGTCTGTGCAGAGAATCGGACTCGGGCGGTAAAAGGCAATGGAATTTTTATCGCACTCCTCCTGCATTCGCGCACGGATATGGGAGTTGGATGCAACACCGCCCGCAATGGCAAGCTTTTTATAGCCGCGTTCCCGGCAGAGTCCGATCGCTCTCTGTACCAGAGAATCCGTCACAGCCTCCTGGAAGGATGCGCAGAGATCCGGTACATTGATTTCCGTATTGGTCATGCGCGCTTTGTTGATATAATTCAGCACTGCGGATTTAATGCCTGAGAACGTAAAATCATACGGGTTATCCTGCACCACGCCGCGCGGGAATGAAATTGCCTGCGGATTTCCTGCCCTGGCAGTCTTGTCCACCTTCGGACCTCCGGGATAGCCGAGACCGACCGCACGTGCTACCTTGTCGAATGCTTCTCCGGCTGCATCATCGCGGGATCTCCCGACAATTTCAAACACACCGTAATCCTTTACCACCACAAGATGCGTATGCCCGCCCGATACGATAAGACATGCAAAAGGAGGTTCCAGGTCTTTGTTTTCCACAAAGTTTGCCGAAACGTGTCCCTCAATATGATGCACACCGATCAGCGGCTTATTTAAGGCATATGCCAGGGATTTTGCCTCCGCAACGCCGACAAGCAGTGCACCTACAAGCCCCGGCCCGTAGGTTACTGCAATCGCATCGATATCTGTAAATGTACAGCCGGCTTCCTTTAATGCAAGACTGATAACATCATCAATTTTTTCAAGATGCTTGCGGGATGCAATTTCCGGTACAACTCCGCCATACTCTGTATGAATCGCAATCTGCGAAGAAATGACATTTGAGAGCACATCTCTGCAGTTCCGCACAACTGCCGCCGCTGTTTCATCACAGCTTGATTCTATTCCAAGTATCGTTATATCCGACATAGTTTCCTTTCTTTCTGTTCTGCCGTTTAATATGCCGCTGTATCTGCCGGTTTATTCGTCTTCTGCAAAATTCAGATCACGGTCCCAGCCGTCCCGGGCGAATTTAATCCTCGGATAGATTTTTGTAATTTCATCCTTATACTGCTCCGGATGCATTTCCGACGGCGAATAATGGGTAAGCCACATTTCCTTCGGATTAGCCCTCACACCGAGTTCGGCTGCTTCAGACATCATCATATGTCTGTACTTTCTGGCATTGTCTTTTTTATCCTGCTCTCCGTACATTCCCTCGCAGATAAAAAGATCTGCGTCCGCCGCCATGTCTGCAATGACCGGAAGTGGTCTCGTATCCGTACAGTAAACAATCGAAATACCCTTCCGGTTCTCTCCCATGACCATATCCGGCGTATATGTCCTGTCTCCGTCAGACACGGTCTGTCCGTGCTGCAGATGATTCCAGAAACGGAGCGGTATCTCCAGTGCTTTGGCCTGCTCAGCGGAGAAGCGTCCGAGACGTGCTATTGAAATACGGTAGCCGTAGCAGATGATATTATGAGAGACACGGAAGCTGTCAATGTGGTATGGTCCGATGACAAGGCTTTCCTGCGCTTCAGAGAGCTCATGGAAAACCAGTTCAAAAGGGAGCTCCGGTGCAACCACGCGGAGTCCGTCGACTACCGTTTTAAGTCCTCTCGGTCCCACCATATGCACAGGTGCGTTACGTTATGCGTTTCCCATCGAGAGGAGCATTCCCGGCAGTCCGGAAATGTGATCTGCATGATAATGCGTAAACAGCATCACATCAATCGGATTCGGAGACCATCCTTTTTCCTTCATGGCAATCTGTGTGCCCTCCCCGCAGTCGATCAGCAGATTGCTTCCGTTGCAGCGGAGCATCAGACTGGTCAGCCAGCGGTTC
>CAZPEW010000309.1:0-3022 GCA_964585695.1 uncultured Lachnospiraceae bacterium | reverse complement strand
ATATTAACATATCCGGCGTTCTAAATCAAGCCCGGCAGACTTACAGTCTGCTTGATTTCTGCACCGAGGTGTCTCCCGGATCCCACTGAACAATCTTTCCGGCAGCAAGCGATTTCTGCATGTCTATGGTTCTTTGGTTCCGGGATCCTTTAAAGAGGAGCGTTACATCCTTTTCCTCTATTTTAAATTCGCCGTCTACCAGCACATCAATATACCGAAGCAGTTCCTTTGTCTCCGGCACCTGCTCTGTCATCCAGCCAAGCAGATCCTTGTCAAACAGATATCCCGTAAAGCACCAGAGATCCTTATCCGGATAAGTTTCCTTATAACGGCGGAGCAGCGGCAGCAATCCCTTCTGATTCTGCGGCTCCATCGGCTCCCCGCCAAGAAGTGTGAGCCCCTGGTAGCAGCTGTCTCCCAATATCCTGATCAGATAATCCTCCGTGTCCTTTGTAAATGGTTTCCCGTAGTTAAAATCCCAGGCAACCTCATTAAAACAGCCCTTGCATTTATGTGTGCAGCCGGACACAAAAAGGCTCACTCTGATCCCTGGTCCATTTGCAATATCATATTCCTTTATTTCTGCGTAATTCATATTTTCCTTCCCCTGCAGCAGATACCTGCTCATATAATGATTACAGTGTCAAAAATCATACTTCATATCGTGTCTCACATCATGCCTGCATGACAGCAGCGCAATAACCTTATGACACGCCCTTGACACTCACATCCTATAATATGTTCCCAGTATAGCAGAAAAACCATCATCTGCACATTGCAAAAAGCACTCTGAGAAAGGCGAGCCTCTCGCTCATTGATTATTCTTTACAGCATTTCAGGACGTTACCATGTCCGCCATAAAGGGTACAGTTCACTCAGACCTTGAGCATCCGGTAGCCAATGCCGACGTGGGTCTGGATGTACTTCGGATCGGACGGATCCTCCTCGATCTTTTTACGGAGTGTTGCCATAAAGACACGGAGGGATGCCATGGTGCTGTCCCAGCTGTTGCCCCAGATCTGCATGGTAATATAGGAATGCGTCAGGACACGCTCGGTATTTTTGGAAAGCAGCACCAGAAGCTTGTATTCTATCGGTGTAAGCTGGAGCACTCTCTCGCCGAGATAAGCTGTTCCGGCTGCATAGTCTACCCGCAGATCTCCGTTGACAAAGATGGTTTCCTTGGGCGTCTCCGGACTGCTGACCGCAAGCCTCCTCTGCGTTACCCGGAGTCTTGCAAGCAGCTCCTCCACAGAAAACGGCTTGGTCAGATAATCATCGGCGCCGGCATCCAGCGCCTCGATTTTGTCGCTGTCCTCGCTGCGCGCACTGATGACGATGATCGGCATGTTGGACCAGGTGCGTACCTTACGGATCACATCCACGCCATCCATATCCGGCAGTCCGAGATCCAGGAGGATCACCTCCGGCTGATGGGAGCTTGCCTCCATAATTGCTGTTGTTCCGTCTACTGCGGTCAGAAAACTGTAGTCATGCGATTTCAATGTTGTCGTGATCAGATTCCTGATCGGCGTATCATCTTCAACAACCAGAATCAGAAATTTATTCATTTATATTAACCTCCCCCATCTGCAGCGTAAAAGAGATCCTGCAGCCCTTTGGTTCATTGTCCGTAACTTCTATCTTGCCGCCATGTGCCTCGACTATGGATTTGCAGAGCGACAGCCCCAGCCCGAGGCTCCTCTGGCTGTCCGCAACCCTGTGCTTTCCGGTATAAAACATCTCAAATATATGCTTTTTGTCCTCATCCGAAATACCCGGCCCATTGTCCGTCACACTGATCTCCACCATTTTGTCGCGTCTCCCGATCAGAATCCGGATCAGAGAGCCCCGTTCCGTATATTTGATGGCATTGTTTACAAGATTGATAATGACCTGCACAATCAGCCTCGCATCCATCTTTGCAAACAGAAGCTCCTCATTGGATACAACCTTGATCGTGTGCTCCTTGCCGCGCCGGTCAATATGCTTCAGTGCCTCCGTGACAACCTCCTCCGCAATTTCCGACTGCATATGGATTTCCAGCTTGCCCTCATTGATCCGGCTGATCGCCAGCAGATTTTCCACCAGATTGATAAGCCACATCGAATCATCGTAAATATCGGTATAAAGCTGCTGTCTCGTCTCATCATCAAAGCTTTTGCCCGCCGTCAGGAGATTGCTGGCATTCCCGGAAATGGAAGTCAGCGGTGTCCGGAGATCATGCGAGATCGAACGGAGGAGATTGGCGCGCAGCTGTTCATTGACCATCTGCACATGTGCCTCCTCCTTCTCCCGGGCATTCCGGTCATTCTCCAGCGCCAGGGCACATTCGCCGAGGATGGAGAGGAGAATGCTGTTTTCAAAGGCTTCCAGCGGCTCCGACAATGCAATTCCGATAACGCCGTATACGTTCTCATCCACGCGGAGCGCATAGTAAAGAAATTCTGCATCCTCAAAAACATCGGTCGTTGCACCTGCACGCTTATTGTTCCGCATGGTCCAGGCAGCAACAGTGTGCTCGTATTCGGAGTTATAATCCTCTCTCTCGCCGCTCCCCTGGAACGGATAGAGCTGCGGGTCGGACAGAATATCCTTCTGCCCGGAAAAGTACACAACGATATCCTTTTCCAGCAGCTTCTGCAGCTGCCTTGCGGTGGTGCGAATGATGGCGTCGCTGCCGTGTGCATTGCTCAGCATCCGGTTGGTATCAAACAGAATCTGCGTCCGGTAAGAGGTTCTCGCCGCCTGCTGCGCGGTATCCTTGAGTCTTGCTGCCAGCGTGCCGGTAAAAAGACCTGCCAGAAACAGAATCAGGAAAGTAACCGGATAGCTCTGGTCATAGGCAAGAAGCGTATATTTCGGCACCGTAAAGAAAAAGTTGAAAACGATAACATTCGCAATGGAAGAACCCAGGATATAGATATGGTTGGTGACCACCGCGGAAATCACCATGACGCTGAGCAGATAAATCATGATGATATTGGCATCTGTAAAACCGAAGCGCTGGAAAAGAAGTCCG
>CAZPEW010000308.1:0-3039 GCA_964585695.1 uncultured Lachnospiraceae bacterium | reverse complement strand
CCACTCGGTCATCGTACGATACGGAATCTCATATTTCTCACAGAACTCTTTTCTGTTCAACCCGGTTGATTCCCGAAGTTCGCGTACCTGCTCATCCTGTTTTTTCATTTTCAATTCTCCGATAAATACTCATTGCGTAAATAGTATCTTATTTTTTCTGATTACTCAATAAGTATATTTCCGTTTATTATTTTTCTCAAAACCACCGTTTTCACATCTTCGCACAAGCCGTGCACCGGTGTACATCCGATACGCTTTTCGCTTGTTAGGGAAACGCCCCTATCCCCTGCAGATCCACTTCCACCTTTACTTTCTCCGAGTCTATATCTCCCTTGGAAAGTTGAACCGCTGTCTCCGCAAGGCTCGATTGCTCCGGATGGCTCGATTGCTCTGGATGGATGTCAAGATATTGCTTTTCAAGATCATGTAATATTTTTCCATCACTGGTCTTCCATGCCTGATGACCAGGCTGTAAAGTATCATGTATATATTGCTATTGTGCTGACAATCGCATATGATATTGACTTAAGAGGTATCTCTCGAAAGTAACGATCATTATATCTACAAGCTAATCATTCTTCAAAAAGGTCTGCCCTTTGAGATGAAAATCCAGTCTGCAAAACCGGTAGATATGAATGCCCTCTCAGAAGAAGAAATGAATGCAGCGCTGGAGAAAGAATACGCGGACGGTCAGCTTGACCGGCTTGAAAACAGCATTTCCGGACTGTCAAAAATGCCAGAGCGATAATATAAATAGAAGTGCAAAAGAGAGAGTACATGAACCCAATAATACTAAAGAGAAACAGCAGTGACTGAAGATGCATAAGGCAGAGGATACAGTTATTACCGATTTGCCAAAACCGGAGGTTGTGGAGGAACACAAGATGAAAAGGGCTCAAAGATTGATTTCATGGTGTATTGTTCTAATGCTATGCTGTACTTTTACCATAGCCTGTGCCTCGCAGAGCATCGACTATTCGCAGCAGGATAACTGGGCATACTATCAAGTCGGTCAAGAGAAAGACGCTGATCTGTTTATTGTTTGCCCGACAGTCGATATGGGCAAAAACGGAAATAAAAATATGTCTATGACTGATGTTACAACCAAGGAGAACTTTATCGGTGCGCTCAATATGGAACGTGGATTGTATGAAGATACTCTCACGCTTTATGCGCCTTTTTATCGGCAGGCATCCTTCCCTGTTTATTCGCTGCCATCGGAAGAGGCTGAAGTTTATTTCTCTATCGCGTATCAAGATGTACGAGATGCATTCCTCTACTTTATCAGCCACACAGAACAAGATCGTCCTTTTGTTCTGGCCGGTTTTTCACAGGGCTCTGACATGGTGATCAGACTTCTAAAAGAGGAATTCTCCGATGAATCACTGCAGAAGCGGTTGATTGCCGCCTATTGTATCGGCTGGCGTATTACGCAAGATGATCTGGATGCCTGTCCGTGGCTAAAACCGGCACAGTCTGAGGATGATACAGGTGTGATTGTTAGTTTTAACTCGGAATCGGAATCTGTGACGGATTCGCTGATGGTTCCAGCGGGTGTCAAAACATTCTCTATCAATCCGCTAAACTGGAGAACAGATGGCACTGTCGCCGTAAAGGAAGAAAATGCGGGCGCATGCTTTACTGATTACTCCGGAAAAATCAAGAAAGAAATTGCTTCTTTTACAGGTGCCTACATTGATACAGTCCGGGGAACCTTAAAGGTCACGGATGTTACCCCGGAAGACTATGCAAATAAATTATTCCCTGATGGGGTCTACCATCTGTACGACTATCAGTTCTTTTACCGTAACATCCAGGCAAATGTCGCATTGAGAACGATGACTTATTTTCAAGAAAACAGCGAGGATGCAGCAGCCTGACCGATCCACAGTACTCATAGACAAATTCGGATTTCACAAAATAAATAGTCACAACAAGCAAGAGCATCTGTCATAACTGGCAGGTGCTTTTCTTATGCTCGGCCCAATCCGGGCGATTTTTATACCCATTTTTCAGAAAGGAGGTCATCAACTAAATTCTGTTGACTTTTGCTAATGCAGACGCTGCGAGCCCGCTTATTTAGCGGATTCCCAGCGTTTCCTGATTACTTGAACGCAATGATGGGACTTTGGTTTCTGTGCAAGAATGGAACCGCGATTAACCTTGGTTCAGATATTTTTTTCACTGCGGCGGAAAACGCAGCCTGTCCCTTGGGGATAATAGCATTTCCCACATCCAATACATTTTGACGGTGTCAGATCATCATGTTCCCAACGTGCAGCAAGATCCGGTTCCCGCAAAAAAGGACGTGCCATTGAGAAAAAAGAAATCTTTGTTTCATTAAGTATCTGTTCCAAAGCCAGCGGATCGCGGTTATTGCCTACCAGAAATACTGGTGTATTGACCTCATCCGCAATTTTTGCAGCATAGTCAGCGTAGAGACTGTTCGTTTTGTTGCGTGTTGACCAGACACGATCGCCTCCACTGATCTCTATGCCGTCTATACCATGCTCATCAAGACGGCGACAGGCCGCTTCGCACTCTTCAAAAGTTGCCTCGCCTTCGGCAAAATCCGAGCAGTTGATCTTTACCAGTACAGGATAATCTTTACCGACAGCTTTCCGTACCTTTTCATAGGTCTCCGTAAGCAGACGGATGCGGTTTTCCGTACTTCCGCCATATTCATCTGTGCGGCGGTTATAGTAAGGGCTCAAACTTTGTGAAAGCAGATAACCATGGGCGGCGTGAAGTTCTATTGCATCGAAACCTGCTGCTTTGGCGCGCAGTGCGGCAGCAGCAAACATATCTTCCAGCAGGAGGATCTCGTCTTTTGTCATTTCATGCGGTGTAAGACCCGTTGTCTTATGAGTTACGGCGGACATTCCCCAGAGCTTGCAATCGGGATTTCCCCCCTGTGTGCCGCGGTATACTAACTGTGCTGCAATTTTTCCGCCTTTCTCATGCACGGCGTCTGCAAGTCTGCGGTATTCTGCAATAAAAGAATCATTATAGATACCTAAAGCACCATGATTCATGCTG
>CAZPEW010000307.1:0-3041 GCA_964585695.1 uncultured Lachnospiraceae bacterium | reverse complement strand
AGACTGACTTTTAATAGTTTATCTCATATGATGCATTATTCTGTAATGAAGTGCACCGGCCGCCATCAGAACACCGCTGAAGGTCCCCAGTACCGGCAGGAGCGGCGTTGCATTCATCAGGGAACCGAAAACCACCGGGCCTGCAGATTCTCCGATATTTTCCGTAAAATTATAAATTCCCATTGCTTTGTCTTCTCCGTATTCCTTAACCTCCGGATAACCGAAAAAAACGGTCTGCTGTACAGATTTGCCGAAGCTGTTGGAAATTCCAAGAATTATAAGCGCCAGTATAAGTCCCATCATGTTCTGTGTCAGTGCATAGAGCATAATTGCCGTATAGCTCAGTGCACATGCCAGATAAATCGCCTTTTCATTCAGGGCGCCGTAAATGGTTCTTGTAATATAGCTGCCGAGATATACCGCAGAAACAGAATACAGCAGAAGCAGTATGGAGGTTGTTGTTTCGGAATATCCGTTATTGCCGCAGAACAAAGGTACAAAATAAAATACAAAGCTGTTGATAACAATATAAGGATTCTGTATCAGTGTAGTAAAGCTCAGAACCGGACGGCAGGTAAGATAGCGGAACAGCCCTTTTCCCTGTGTGTGCTTATTTCCGGCAGCTGCCGGTATATCTGCCGCAATTGCAGCCTCTGTATCTGTTACCTCAGCTGCTGTTTTTGTTTCCTCCGGTTCCACAAAAGGTGCAAGCTCTTTATGCAGTACAAGAAGAATCCCTGCGGTTACTGTCCACGTAATGACAACAAAGGCGAATACACTCCGCTCACTGAAATAAGATGCAAATGCAGCCCCGAACATCATCCCGAAATTTATCCCCGCAAGACAGCCTGCATTATACACGGAAAATCCTCTCATACGGTCAACCTCATCTGATATTCCTGCAAGATAGATGTAGATCGCATTGGTAATGATGCCCACACCGATGCCGTCCAGCAGGAGTCCCGCAAAAATGACAGGATAAGATGACCAGACAAATATGCAGAGATTGCCGCACAGAGACAGTCCTATACTGAGCATAGCCGCTTTTCTGAAGCTTATTCTGCGCAGTATCCTGCTGCAGAAAAGAGACATCAGACCGATGAAAAACAGATTAACGGTAATCGGCAGTGAGGAAAGCAGCGCACTGCCTCCGGCCCGCCGCTCAATGTATACCGGCAGGAAGGAAGCTGTCATATTGTAGGCAGAAAATATGCTGAATACCAGAAGTCTTACAATGTGCGCCGGAAATACCTTGTTTTCTCCCTTGTCCAGCTGAATATTGAGGTCCCTTGCGGCCACAAATTCAGCGATTTCCGTACCGGCCATAGAGATAATCATGGCTACTGCAATCAATGTTGCCAGCAGTGACTGCAGAAATTCCCTGATCTTTCCTGCAAATATATAGGTTTCCGTACCGATCTCGACAACTCCGCTCACCTGCCTGTCTGTATTTAAAATGGGAGCCTTGATATACATATAGGATCCGGACAGATCTGCCTTGCCGGCATTCCATACATCCTGGCCGGTCTGGTAAACCTGCTTTACCTCTTCTGTTTCCGTCTCATCGAGCGGATAATAGGTACCGATTGACTGATCCAGATAGTAGACGGCATAGGCGCTTCCTGTGCCGTCATACTTTAGGATATTGCAGTAGATATTTTTATTGAAATCGATCCGTCCGTCCAGGATTTCATTCGTCAGTACAGAAATCCGCTTATAAGCCGGAGTGTCAAAGGTATCTGCATCCGCCCCGATCGCTTCAAGATCCGCAGATTCAATCTGATTTGCAATGGCATAGGCGCTGGTTTCAATCTGCTCATACAGCTTTGCCCGGTACATGGTCTGGAATTCACTGAGAAGCTTGAAAATCATTATGCCGGAAATCATAACCACCGTAAAAGCCATGATAAAAATCCGGCGCTGCACACGGGTAAAATGAACATTCGCATGCAGAATAAAGATTGTCCGCACTGTCAGGATCAGAAAACAGAGTATCATTAAAACAATTTTTACAATCTCCAAAAGCTGCCCCAGCTTCTGTATAAGAGGGACGCGGAAATACGCAATGCTCTCTGTACTGTTTCCGTTTTCCCAGACATGAATGCTGTCTTCTTCTGAAGTAAGAAGAACTTCCTTTCCGTTTCTGTTTCCTGCTGTAATCATGATAGAAACCGGTCCGCCGATCAGAACCTCATCTTTTGCATTCTGATCCAGTCTGCGTACCGTATTGTTTCTGATGTCGGTATAACAGATGCTCCCGTCCTGCTGTATGCAGAAACGATAGGGAACAATCTGCTCCTCCTGTTTTCCGGTATCTGACAGAATCCTGCTGCCTTCTCCCGATATTTCTGTAAAAAAGCCTTTTTTATCCAGAACCACCAGTGTGCCGTCTGATTTAAAATGAGCATCCATAACCTCATTAAAAGCGTTGGCATACGGAACTGTTACAGAGGATGTTCCTCTGTGAATTTCGACTGCATCAGGAAGACACACAATATAATACAGACCGTCTGCTTCTGCCGAAAGAGCATAGATCCTGTGCTTGTTGATATCCATATCACTGTAATCCTGATCCAGTACAGTATCCACATACTTACCGCGCGGGTCATAACGGAGAACCGCTTCTCTCGTCACACGCATCCCTGTCCAGGCACCTTCTTTTACATACAGATATCCCGCATCATCCACTGCAATATCATCCGCATAGGAAAAATGATCCTTTCCGGCACTTTCCGGCGTCAGGGTAAAAACAGCATTGCCCTCGCTGTCACTTTTTATTATTCTGGAATGTTCCTGATCGAGAGTATAAAAACTTCCGTCATTTCCCATCCTGACTTCATAGATATTCTCCGGTATAATTGATGACTGAAAACGGATTTCGGGCACTCTGCGCAGAATGACCATCATAATAACCGCAGCAAAAAGGAACATTCCCATCAGAATGTCCGGCAATCCGGCTTTCTTTTTCAAAAAGTATTTTTTTACAGCTTTCATTCCGTTTTTCCATTCTTCCCTTGCAGACGGTTCTCATAATCCGCAGT
>CAZPEW010000306.1:0-3053 GCA_964585695.1 uncultured Lachnospiraceae bacterium | reverse complement strand
TGCAATGCCGGAAAACACGATCGGCACTTCGCTTCTCGGACTGCTGAAATGAGTCCGGAGCAGCCGCAGATGAAATCAATGCAGGAGAAATACATGCGCCTTGCGGTACGTGAGGCGGAAAAGGCGGGCAGGAACGGAGATGTACCCATCGGCTGCGTGATTGTCTATGACGGCACGGCGCCGGACAGCCGGGCAGACCGCCATGCGGCGGAAATTTCGCTTACGCCGGGGACTGTCATCGGAAGAGGCTATAACCGGCGGAACAGGGATCTGAACGCGCTGATGCATGCGGAAATCATTGCAGTCCGGAAAGCCTGCAGAAAAATGCAGGACTGGAGGCTTGAGGACTGTACGATGTATGTTACGCTGGAGCCTTGTCCGATGTGTGCCGGAGCTATCGTGCAGGCACGGATTCCGCGGGTGGTCATCGGGGCAAGGAATAAAAAGGCAGGCTGCTGCGGATCTGTGCTGGATCTCCTGCATGTGCAGGGACTGAACCACCAGGCGGAGCTTACAGAAGACGTGCTGGGGACGGAGTGCGCAGGACTGATGTCGGATTTTTTCCGCGAACTGCGGGCCAGAGGGAAATGATTCCGGAGGGATTTTCTGCGCTGTAAAGGAGATAATCAGGAGATAATTCCGGAAAACAGAAAGGAACGGCGGATGACGCAGGTCAGCAGAAAAAGATGTATTGTGGTGGGAGCCGGAGATTTCTTCGGCTTCCCTTTTTCCATTCAGAAGGACGATTATGTTATTGCGGCAGATGCCGGATATGAGGTACTGAAGCAGGCAGGGATCCGGCCTTCTCTTATTGTGGGTGATTTTGATTCGATGAAGGTTGCCGGCATCTGCGGAGAGACCGGACCGGTACATGACCTCGATATCTATGCGGATGCAGAAAAAGCGGAATATCTGCGCCATCTGAGGGCTTTTACGCTGGACGGAATTGATGCAAGAGCCATTGATCCCGTGAAAAATGATCCGGATCTCCTTGCTGCTGTACGGATCGGGATGGCAGAGGGATGCACAGAATTCCATCTGATCGGAGCAACCGGAAAACGGATTGACCATACGATGGCAAATTTCCAGATTCTTGGCTTCCTTGCAGAGAGAGGGTGCAGGGGAGTGCTGTATGACCGCAGTCAGGCGGTTACGGCGATTCATAATTCCTCCATGCGCTTTCCGGCAGAAATGAGAGGCTATTTCTCTGCATTGTCTCTGAGTGATTTTTCAAGAGGAATCACGGAAAGCGGATTCAAGTATATCCTGAGGGATGCAGTCCTCCGCAATACGCTGCCGACAGGACTCAGCAATGAGTTTGTCGGGACAGAAGCGGAAATCAGCGTAGAGGAGGGTACACTGCTCCTGATTTTTCCGTATACTATTGCATGAAAAATCCACCTCTGTTATAATTTAGGAGCAGAGACGTGTACTGGGGCGTTCGAGGCCGCACTAATTGAACCTACAAATTCGACATAAGGGATTCCAATATCTGTGGTAATGATATAATGCCTTCCGCAAGGTCAAGGACTATAGAGTTATCCGTGAGGAAACCCACCTAGCAGAATGCTAGGAGTCAAATGTGCGGTACGGCGTTCTGGGCACCTCTGTTTTTTTGTTTCAGAGCCTGCAAAGACCGGCGGATTTAAGCAGCCGGCGCTGTTCCGTTGCTTTTTACGGATTCTTTTGTATAATAGAATAGATTCTGATTATTTTCACAGAACGTACAAATCGTTCATTTTAAACAGGAGGACGCAATGGACATTCGTTACAGTGCGAACCAGAGAGATGTAAAAAGATATACCACAGAGGAACTGAGAGATGAGTTTCTGATCACAGGGCTTTATAAGCCGGATGAGATCGTGTGCGTATACTCTCATGTAGATAGAATGGTAACCTTCGGCTGCATGCCGGTACATGAGGAGGTTCCTATTGACAAGGGGATCGACTGCTGGCATAACTTCGGTACACATTATGTACTGGAGAGGAGAGAAATCGGTATCTTTAATATCGGCGGCACCGGCAGCATTACCGCAGACGGCAAGGTATATACGCTTGGCTACAAGGACTGCCTTTATATTACAAAGGGCACAAAAGAAGTGGTCTTCCGTTCAGCAGATCCGGAGAAGCCGGCCAAGTTCTATATGGTTTCCGCACCGGCACATACCAGTTATGAAACCAGACTGATCACCATGAAGGAGGCGAATCACAGACCGTGCGGTTCTGCTGCGCTTGCGAATGAGAGAGTCATCAACCAGTTTATCCATCCGGATGTACTTAAGACCTGCCAGCTTTCCATGGGCATGACAGAATTGAAACCGGGTTCCGTATGGAATACGATGCCGTCACACACACATGAGCGCAGGATGGAAATATACACCTATTTTGAGATTCCTTCAGACCAGGTGGTTTTCCACATGATGGGAGAGCCGACACAGACAAGACATATTGTCATGCACAATGAGGATGCGGTTATTTCTCCGTCCTGGTCCATTCATTCCGGTGTAGGTACGCATAATTATACTTTCATCTGGGCAATGGGCGGCGAGAATCAGGCCTTTGACGATATGGACAACATTGATACACCGGATCTTAAATGACCCTGTATGATATATCATAAACAGAAAGAACAGTAAGGAGAAATTTATATGGCAACATTACTTGAGAACTGGAGAGCACAGGCCTATGGAAACGGTCTGGAAAAAGCAGAGCAGGAGCAGCTCTGGAAGGATTATTTTGTTTTGGAAAAGGGCTTCTATGAGGAAGTTCTTCAGGATCCGGAGCATGTATTTGAGGGCAGTGTAAAAGAGCTTGCAGATCACTTCCATATCGACGTATTTCACTTCACCGGCGTACTGGACGGCATAGATGAATCTTTAAAGGATGGCTATCATAATCCGCTGGAAACCATGGATGAGAATACGGCAGTAAAGATCGAGATCGATCCGGAGAAGCTGTATTACAACATGGTAGAAGCAAAGGCAAGCTGGCTTTACGGTCTCCCTGCATGGGAAAACATTCTCCCGGCAGACAGGAGAAAAGAGCTTTACAAG
>CAZPEW010000305.1:0-3062 GCA_964585695.1 uncultured Lachnospiraceae bacterium | reverse complement strand
ACTGACCGGGGGGATCCGGTGCAGATAACAGCTATCCTGTTCCTTCTGAAATACCCCGATTTTCTTGAGGAAGCAGGATGCGTAAAATTTAAGGAGGCAGATATGATTTCATTTTTACTGGGGCTTTTGCTGCTGATCGGCGGGTATTTCATTTATGGAAAATTTGTGGATACTGTTTTCCATCCGGATGACAGGCAGACGCCTGCCTATGCGGACCAGGACGGCGTGGATTTTGTTCCGATAAAGCCTGCGAATGCGTTTCTGATTCAGCTTTTGAACATTGCCGGGCTGGGGCCGATTTTCGGAGCCATTTCCGGTGCACTCTGGGGACCGGTTGCATACATCTGGATTGTATTCGGTACGATTTTTGCGGGCGGTGTCCATGATTATCTTTCCGGAATGCTCTCAGAGAGAAATAACGGTGCATCGATTTCCGAGATCGTAGGCAAGTACCTCGGACCTGTCATGATGACGGTTATGAGGATATTCTCCGTAGTGCTGCTTGTCATGGTCGGCGTTGTATTCATGGTAGGCCCTGCAGGACTTATTGATCTTCTGACAGGCAAAACCATGGGTGTACCTTTCTGGACAGTTATTGTACTGATTTACTATTTCCTGGCAACACTTCTCCCGATCGACAAGCTGATCGGAAAAATCTATCCGGTATTCGGTGTGTGCCTCATTCTGATGGCACTGTTTATCGGAGGAGCTACGCTGCTGAATAACGGACAGAGACCGATGCTGGAAGTGTGGAATCATTTTGATAACATGTATCCCGGCAAGGCTCTTCCGATCTGGCCGCTGATGTGCATTACCATTGCATGCGGAGCTATTTCCGGTTTCCATGGAACACAGTCTCCGATGATCGCCCGCTGTCTTGAGGATGAGAGACAGGGCCGTAAGATCTTCTACGGAGCCATGGTTGCCGAGGGAATCATTGCGCTGATCTGGGCTGCTGCCGCAATTGCATTTTTCTATGACAAGAACGGAGCGGGGACCGGTCTGCAGGCACTTCTGGATGCAAAGGGCGGAAATTCGACGGTTGTTTATACAATGTCCACACAGCTCTGCGGTATGGTTGGCGGCGTTCTCGCGATGCTGGGCGTTATTGCCTGTCCGATTACTTCCGGTGATACGGCATTCCGTTCCGCAAGACTTACCATAGCTGACTGGTTTAAGATTGATCAGAAGAATATTAAGAAGAGACTGGCACTTTCCGTTCCGCTTCTTGGAATCGGATATCTGATTTCCTTCATGGACTATTCAACAATCTGGAGATATTTCTCATGGTCAAACCAGACACTTGCCATGATGACACTCTGGGCAGGTTCCACTTATCTCTGCAAATATGTAGGCAAGAAATACAGCTGGATTGCAGTAATTCCTGCAACTTATATGTCCGTTGTATCAGCAGCCTATATTCTGCAGGCAAAGGAAGGCTTTAAGCTTGCAGCCGGTTTTTCTGATGCTGCAGGTATCGTATTTGCAGCAGTATGTCTCGGACTGTTCCTTGTCAGAGTATATATTCCGACAAAAAAAGTACTGCAGGATATTCCGCTTGCAGTAAAACAGTAAACAATTCTGAAATACAAAAAGGCCATCCATTGAAGGATGACCTTTTTTGTGTTTCAGGAGATTTTCCGGGACTTTGACATCATATAAGGCTTAATCCAGGAGGTCTTTTGCCTTTGTGTAGTTGAATACCGGACCCTCCAGACAGACATAGGTTTCATTGATCTTGCAGTGTCCGCATTTACCGACAGCGCAGGACATCTTGCGTTCAAAGGAAAGCCATATTTTTTCCGGGGCGGCTCCGTTTGCAAGACATTCTCTGGCGGTAAAGTTCATCATGGCAGGAGGCCCTACGATGACAACATTGTAGTCTTTGAAATCCCTGAACGGAACCTCCTTTACATACTGTGTTACAAAACCCTTGTGGAAACCGGGTGCCTCGGAATTGTCCAGACAGTAGATGGTATGGAATTTCCTGCTGAACTTTTCGAGCTCTTCTGTAAACAGTACGGAATCAATGTTCTTGAAACCGGCAATGATATGGACAGATCTGCAGATTTCCGGATGATCATAGAAATAGTTGATGGTTGTTTTTACGGGGGCCATGCCGGTACCGCCGCAGATGACAACAAGATCCTTGCTCTCAAACTGTTCCACCGGAAATGCATTGCCGTAAGGGCCGCGCATAAAAAGTGTATCTCCCGCTGCAAGGCCAAAGATGCCGCCGGTCAGGCGACCGATTTTACGGATCGTGAATTCCACATAGCCGTCGCCCTTGCCGCTGACGGAAATCGGTGCTTCACCGATTTTGGGAATTGAGAGCTCAAAGAACTGGCCGTTTTTAATTTCCTTGCGGCATGCGACGCGGAAGGTATATTCAGCCTTTGTTTCCTTTAAAATACTGATAATTAGGTAAGGCTGCGGAAGCAGAATATTATTCATGTTTCATTCCCCCTTTTGCAGCTTCGAGTGCGTCATGGAATCCGTTGATGGTATCGAGGAAGGAAATTCCCTCAGGACACTGCCTTATGCAGCGGCCGCATCCGACGCACATATTCTCTGCTGTGCCGAAACGTCTGCGGTAATCATAAACCTTGTGCAGGGTTTTGAAACGCATATTGGCACCAGGCGTTTTCCTTGCTCTGTTGCCGCCGGCTGTCATTGTAAAGGTGTCCAGCATACAGGAGGACCATACACGGCGTCTTTCTCCGTCACGGCTTGTTTCGTTGTAGGTGATATCAATGGTATCAAAGCAGGAGCAGGACGGACAGACTGTATTGCAGCCGCCGCAGCTGATGCATTTTTCATCGAATGTATTCCAGTAGTCAAGCTTTGCGGCGAGCTTCAGAGTATCTGCATTTTCGATGACCGGCAGATTGGCTTTTTTAAGATTGCTCATAATAAATGCAGGCTCGAAATCTGCAGCGGCAGCATCTTTGAAATATTCGGCGAATGCCGGATCCTTCACCTGGAACAGCGCACCGCCCCCGGTGAAAAGTACTGCAAGATCATACTGGTCTGCAGTGTTGGACCCCATGGATACGCAGAAA
>CAZPEW010000304.1:0-3069 GCA_964585695.1 uncultured Lachnospiraceae bacterium | reverse complement strand
TTAAGAATACCATTATTATCCTTACCAGCAACCTGGGCTCGCAGTATCTGCTTGAGGGCATCGATGCTGCCGGAAATATCACGGAAAAAGCACAGGAAGCGGTGGAAACCGAGCTGCGGGCTTCCTTTAAGCCGGAATTTCTGAACCGTCTGGATGAAATCATCATGTTCAAGCCGCTGACAAAGGAGAATATCTCCGGCATTACAGACCTGATCATTGCAGATATCAACCGGAGGCTGAAGGATAAGGATCTTACGGTTGAGCTCTCACAGGAAGCAAGAGATTATGTTATTGAGAATGGCTATGACCCGCAGTTTGGTGCAAGGCCTTTAAAGAGATACATCCAGAAAAATGTCGAGACGCTGGTTGCCAGGATTATCCTGGAGGACAAGGTCAAAGAAGGCGATACAATCCTCATTACGATGCGGATGGGCCGTCTGGATGCGGCAGTAAAATAAAAGATGCAGAGCTGTGCCGATGCGGTATAATAAACCGCGGCGGCACAGCTTTTTTATTTGGAGGACAGACAGAATGAATGCAAAGCTACTGAGAGCGGCGGCAGTTAAAACACTGCCGGTAATGGCAGGCTATCTTGTACTGGGGATGGGCTTCGGAATTCTTTTAAAGGTGAACGGATACGGTGTGCTCTGGGCTTTTCTGATGAGCTTTTTTATTTATGCCGGATCTATGCAGTTTGTGGGGATTTCTCTGATCACAGGCGGTGCCTCTCTGCTGACGACGGCACTTACAACCCTTATGGTCAATGCAAGACACCTGTTTTACGGGATTTCAATGATCGACCGTTACAAGGGAGCCGGATTCAAAAAGCTGTATCTGATGCATGCGCTGACAGATGAGACATATTCGCTGGTCTGTACCGGAGATGTCCCGGCCGGCGCAGATCCCCATACATATTATTTTATGATTTCCCTGCTGGATCAGCTTTACTGGGTTACGGGCAGTGTGCTGGGTTCTCTCATCGGCGCAGTGCTTACCATCAGCACAGAAGGACTGGATTTTTCCATGACGGCTCTGTTTGTCACGGTTTTTACGGAGCAATGGCTGACAGCAAAGGATCGCCGCCCTGCGATTATCGGCGTGGTATCTTCGATTCTCTGCCTTCTGCTTTTTGGAAAGGGACATTTCCTGATTCCGTCGATGCTTCTGATTACGGTGCTCCTCATGCTGTTCCGGAAAGCATCGGAGGATGGCAAAACGGTATCCGGGGACATTGCAGGAAATGAGGCGGAAAAATGAACAGCAATATGCATGCAATGGCTGCGGTTTTGGTCATGGCGGGGGTCACCTTTTTATTGCGGGTTCTGCCTTTTCTGATATTCGGAAAACGGAAAACGCCATCCTGCATTGTATTTCTCGGAAAATTTCTGCCGTATTCGATTATGGGAATGCTGGTAGTATACTGTCTTAAGGGTATTTCCTTTGCAAAACCGCCGTTCGGGGTGCCGGAGCTCCTTTCCTGCGGCCTGGTGATCCTCCTGCACAGATGGAAGAGAAACACGCTGCTCAGCATTATCGGCGGAACGGCCTGCTATATGCTGCTGATCCGGCTTTAAGGAATCCGATGATTTTCTTAAGATAAATAAGATGAACCGCTCAGCTGTTCTGTGCTATACTGAAACAAATCATAAAAAAGGGGTTGGGAAAATGAAATTTCTTAAAATCAGAAAAGGCATTGCGGTTGCGATGGCTCTGTCCATGCTCTCTGCGTTTCCGGCATTCGCCGGGTGGCAGTACAGCGTCGGAGGACCGGGCACAGCATACTGGACCAATACAGAAACCGGTGAGAAACGGCAGGTAGCAGCAGGAACAGCGGCGCCTGACGGGACGGCAGCACCGTCTGTCACGGTAAAAGCAGATACGTCAACGCCTGCATTGTCCGCCGTTGAGATTGCAAATCAGGCAGCAGCGGCCGCGGCAAAGGCGAGAGGCAGCAATACAGCAGCGGACACGGCAGAGGGCAGTGTTACGGCCGGAGCCTATACGGCACCGGCGGCCGGAAGCAGTTCGGCAGGCACGCAGGCAGCAGGCACACAGGCCGCACAGGCGGCAGCTGCTGCGAATGCAAAGCTCACGGCAGGCGGACAGAGCACCGGCACAGCAGCCGGCACCGGCGGAATCCAGGCAGGCAGCTATACAGGGCCGGGCGGAAGTGCCGCTGCGGCGGGTACAAAAGGCACTGCATCATCCGGAACCGGTACGGCTGTCCAGCAGGGCAGTACAGCAGCAACGACAGGCACTGCATCGGCAGCGGCAACCGGTACGCTTCCGTCAACGGGCAATGCGAATGTTGAAACAGCGGGTACACTGACTTCCATCGGCAGTGCCGATACGGGAACGCCAGGTACGCAGCAGGCTGCAAATACCGGAAATACTGCCGGCCAGGCCGGAGCTGCGCAGACGGCACAGACTGCACAGGCAGCACAGGGTACAAAAACAGAATCGGCCGCACAGTCAGAGGGCGGCAAGGTTATGAGCAACGGGCGTTATGTGGATCCGGCCAAGCCGATGGTTGCGCTGACCTATGATGATGGTCCGTATGCGGCAGTAGGCAATATCATCATGGATGAATGCGCCAAGGTAAACGGACGCGTCACATTCTTTATGGTAGGAAACCGTGTGGGGAACTATGCATCGGAAGTGAAACGGATGGCGGCGGAGGGACATGAGCTTGGAAATCATTCCTACGATCATGCGCTGTTTAATCATCTCGGCGGTGCCCAGATCCAGGCTGAGGTGGCGAAGTGCAATCAGGCCATCGCGAATGTTTCCGGTGTGACACCGACCATTATGCGTCTGCCGGGCGGAAATATTACAAACACAGTCAGGAAGAATGTCAGCATGCCGATGATTTACTGGAGCATTGATACGCTGGACTGGAAGACCAGAAATGCCCAGTCTACGATTAATGCGGTGGTCGGCAAGGTAAAGGACGGCGATATCGTGCTGATGCATGAGATTCAGAAGTCTTCCGGAGAGGCGGCAAAGACAATTATTCCGGAGCTTGCAAAGAAAGGATTCCAGCTGGTAACCGTTTCAGAACTTGCGAGA
>CAZPEW010000303.1:0-3074 GCA_964585695.1 uncultured Lachnospiraceae bacterium | reverse complement strand
TGGGAAAGAGCAGAATGAGTTGTCATTTTGCTCTGCCACCTTGCCTGAGGAAGAAAACATCTTCCTGTCGCTTGCTGCCGGTGTGGCCGTCGTAACCTCGCGGACGGTAAATTCGCGTTTTTCTGCCCATACCAATCCGCTTTTCGGCTCATTTATCAATCACCTCTCCGGTCTGCCGGCTGCCCTTCTGACCGCTCTGCTCCTTACGGAAAAACCATGGTCACTCCCTGTGCTTACCGCTTTTCCTTTCTGGATCTACCTCGGCGGTGCAATGGGCGTCCTTGTTGTGCTGCTCTGCAACATCCTCGTTTCAAGGCTGTCTGCATTTCGTCTGACACTGCTTTCCTTTACGGGTCAGGTCACCATGGGCTTCATCCTGGACCTCCTGAGCGGTCAGAATCTGCAGTTCCGCCCGCTCCTCGGGTCAGCTGTCATTATTGCCGGCATCCTCCTGAATCTCGTTCTGGAGAACCGGTGACAGCAGGCATTGTCTTATTTCCGGAATACCACGCGGCCGAGGAAAACGCTGCAGATCACCACACCGAGTGCAATCCCGACCGCAGCCCCTGTTGTCTCGATCATGTTTTTCCACATACTGCTCCAGTCCGCAAGCACCGCATAATTCATCGTATAGTAAAGCCCTCTCCCCGGCACCAGCGGGATAAGACACGGCAGCAGGAAAACGACCACCGGTGCCCTCCTGATCCGCGCCATGAATACAGAAAACACCGTTGCTCCTGCAGCCGCTGCCATATTGCCCACAACAATATTATCCGAGATGCGGAAAACCAGAAGATAGACCAGCCATGCCGCTCCTCCTCCCAGAAATTCCACCCACAGATGTATGTTCCTGACTCTGTAGATAATCCCGAATGCCAGTGACCCGAGTGCTGCAAGCAGGATCTGCGTCAACCACACATTCATATCACAGCCCTCCCAGAAGAAACAGCGGCACTGCACAGCCGATGGCTATCGCGCCGGCAGTCATAACCGCATCCAGGAAGCTGAAAAGTCCGTTGATCGCATTGTTGTCCAGCATGTCCCGGAGCGAGCTCATAAGACCCATCCCCGGCACCAGCAGCATGATGGTGCCGATCATGATCCAGTCCTGATGCAGACCCGGAAACAGCCTTTTCAAAAGCATGGCTGCCGCGGTAAACGCCATTGAACTGAGCACGATATAAATAAAACGCTGCGTATGCTTCCCTTTGACATATCGGTCAATCAGAAACAGCAGCATTCCCATCAGGCCTGCCGCCAGTCCGTCCGCCGGATTCCCTCCGAAAAAGCATGCGAATGCGCCTGCTGCCAGCACGTAGCCAAAGAGCTCCTCTGCCGGATTTCCGGATTCTTTTAAAAGTATTTTTTCCGTGCTTTTCCGGATTTCCCCGGCCTCCATCCTCTCCTCGCAAAGCGAGCGGGACAAGGCATTCAGCGCCTCTACTCTGCCGAGATCTGTTGAGATTCCGTAGATTCTCCTGGAATCCGTCAGAACCTCGCCTGTCTCATTCCGGACTGTGACAAGAATCAGCGAGCGAATCGCAAAAATCTGCGCATTCTCAAGCGCATACGCCTCGCACAGACGGTGGATGGTATCCTCGACACGGAAAATTTCCGCTCCGGATTCCAGCATGTATTTTCCGATATCCAGAAATACTTCCAGATAGTTCTTTTCCCTGACTTCCATTGCATTCGATTCCTTTAATCATTTTTTTACTGCCGGTACTTCAGAATCTCCGCATCGCACCATGCATCAAACGCCGGATCCGCTTTCTGCACCTCCGGGTGGGATGCCATGTACCTGGCTGCCGCAGCGATCCCCTCATGCATGCCTGTCTTACAGCGGAAGGAAGGAACCAGTGTCCTGATTCTGGTATTGTCAAAAATCACGGAATTTGCTTTGTCTCCGAGGAGCTGCCCGCCAAAATCGTACCCGGAAACCGCTCCGTCTGCTGCCAGAATCTCCGATGGTATATGCACAGCCTTTAATTCTCTGTCCAGCGCCGCTGCAGCTGCGGCATAGATCTCATTCCATGTCAGGACCTCGTCACTGGTAATATGGTATGCCTCTCCGACTGCTTTTTCATTTCCGATGAGTCCGCAGTAGCCAGCAGCAAAATCGGCTGCATAGGTTGCCGTCCAGAGTGACGTGCCGTCTCCGGGGATGATTACCGGTTTATGATCAAGAATCCGCTTTATAACCTGCCACGGACCGTTTTTCCCATGCATGGAAACCGGGACTCTCGTCTCATTATAGGTATGGCTCGGACGGACAACCGTCACAGGAAATGCTTTTTCCTCAAAAGCCCTGCGATAAACCGCCTCCGATGCTGCCTTGTTTCTGGAATACTCCCAGTATGGATTGACAAGCGGCGTTTCCTCCGTAATCGGATAACGGTGAACCGGCTTCTGGTATGCGGAAGCACTGCTGGTATAGATAAACTGCCTGGTTCTCCCGGAAAAAAGCCGGATATCCCGTTCCGCCTGTGCCGGTGTAAATCCGATGAACTCGCATACCGTGTCAAACTGCTCTCCCGCAAGCTTTTCCGCCGCAAGCTGCTCATTGTCCATATCTGCCGTAATCTGATGCACACCGGCCGGCGCAGGTTTTGAGCCGCGGTTTAAAAAGCTCACCTCATGACCTGCGGCAAGACATCCCGCTGCCACTGCACTGCTGATGATCCCGGTTCCGCCAATAATCAGTATTTTCATACAAATCCTTTCTGTCTGAATCAGTTCTGCATTTTCTTGAAATACGGTGTATTGCATGGCCTGTTCCAAAGATCTGTAAGCTCCGGATCCATCCTTGCAAGAAACATCTGGAAACCTGCAGATTCCTGCACCGTCAGGAGATTCCCCACATAGTCAGCAGTGATTTCAATGTTTTTTTCCTTCAGGTAAGAAGCACATTTCCGGTATACGATAAAGAGCTCCATCAGTGTAGTTGCTCCCATTCCATCCAGCACCAGCATGACCTGCTCTCCGGATTTGATCTTTAAATCCCGGAGCAGCGCATCGAGCATGATGACGGCCACCTCATCAGCGGTTTTTATTTTCTGCCGTCCGCCGCCCTC
>CAZPEW010000302.1:0-3083 GCA_964585695.1 uncultured Lachnospiraceae bacterium | reverse complement strand
ATGTGCAGATTGTCATATCAGATCAGGCAATTTCAGCGGCAGATGGAAAGGTGGATACAACGAGTCATGCAGCAGATCAGTATTATGTTATTCTCAAACTGGCATCAGATAAACAGGAAACGGAAGATACAGATGTCACGGAGGAAAAGGATACAGATGTAAATGTGACATCGACAAAGACAACAGTAACTACGACAACGGTATTAGCATGGAAGGGGGCTGTCATTGAGAAGTATCATGGATGAGATAAAACAGACAGACAAACCTTCGGAATCTGCATGTCCGCGGATTTTGTCTGATTTTAAGCAATTAATTTTACAGAAGGTATCCGGCAGCTGCGGCGAGTCCCTTCCGGAGATGCTGATTTCCGTGCTGATCATTGCGCTGGGACTGATGGCATTCGCAACAATGATCATGACCTCACGGAAAATCATCACGGACAGCAGCACACAGGTAAAGAGCTATTATGCGGGCAGATCTCTGATGGAACAGAGTGAAGTATCGCCGGCAGATGGCAGAACAGATGTGTCGAGTGTGGATGCAGATATTGTGATAAAGGATGCATCTGATAAGATCGTGAGAATTTCCGGTGACACATCGGCAGCAGCGGGAACTTTATCCTCAGGATACGCAGCCACTTTTTATTACTACACAGCAGCAAACAGCAGCACACCGCTTTTTTCCTACAGTAAAAAGACCGGCTGAAATCATGAGAGTATTTTTATGATGATTATCCGCAGCAGATCAGATCCGGACACCGGAGAAAGGAAACCATGCATCGGTTGTTGAGGGCAATTAAAAATCAAATACGGAACCGGCAGGGCTACTCTCTTACGGAGCTGCTTATGGTCATTCTGATTCTGGGATTGATTGCCGCTTCCATCGGCGGCGGTGTCACAGCGGTCAGGGATGCCTATGAAAAGGTTACTCTGCGGGCCAATGCGGAGACCATCCTGAGCACGACGGTAACCGCCATGCGGGATGAGCTTGCCTATGCGGAAAAGATCGACAGCGGTGATAACCCGGCATTTTACAGCGGAAATTCCCATACATACATCAGATATATAAACAGCGGAAATACAGATGGAATAAAGATTCAGTATTATACAGGCAGTGAAGAAGACCATATAGAATCCGGTGAACCGGTACTGCTGCTTTCAGAAAAGGCAATGGGTGGAAAATTATATACGGTTTTTACAGACTATACCTACGATTCTTCCAGGAAAATATTTACTCTTACCGGTCTTAAGGCTATTGAAAAAAGTACCGGCAAGGAAATTTTAAGTATTAATGATCTGAGCGTATCTGCAATCAACGGATAAATGGTAGAGAAAGGCTATAGTATATGTCAAAGCATATTGGCAGAAAACTGAATACGGAGAAGGGATTTACGCTGGCTGAGCTGCTGGTTACGGTCGCAATTATGGCAATTCTTGCGGCAATATCCTTTGTATCGGTGATCAGCTATCAGAGGAAACTGAAGCTTGTGGAGATGGACGGTAAGGCAAAGTCTGTCTATATGGCTGCGCAGAATCATCTGACAATGGAAAAAGCCAATGGAACGCTGGACAAGCTCCCGGATACAACACTTCCCTATGTGATCCACGCCGGCGGAACAGCAATTACGGAAAACACAGGAACATCAGCATCCGGTTCCGCTGCAGATACAGCGGACACAATGCTTTCCTATATGCTTCCGCTCAATTCTATTTCTGATGCAATCCGGATTGACGGCAATTACCTTATTACATACGATCTTGCAAGCGGCAGTGTGAAGGATGTATTTTATTCAGAAGATTATAAATTTACAGACAGTGATATCAGTGGCTCTGATGCTGAAGAGATTGTTTCTACTGCTTTGGTCGCTTCACGATTGGACAGCGAAAAAAGAATGCATTTTAATGGGAGCGAAGGCAATACATCCGGCGGAGATGTTGTAGGCTATTATGGCGCGGATGGAAATTCCGGAAATACTGATTCATCTGTAAAGCTTCCGGCTCCGGTTCTTGAACTTACGAATGGAAATACGCTTTTTGCGACGATAACACTGCCGGGAATCACTATGCCGGCAGGAGGCAGTATCAGTATCAATCTCCTGGTTGAGGGCCTGAGCAGCGGCAAATCGGCAAGTATTCCTCTTGAAATTACACCGGATAAAAAAACACAATTATCTTCCGGAACAACATATGAATATGTGCTGGATGATATTACAACTCCAGATCATCGTTTTGCCTATAATCCGGAATTTAAGGATTTTATTCCCGGAGAGGATATTAAGGTCAGTGCAGAAGTATTAAGCAGTGATACACTGGCTTCCATTGAAAAAAGCAACACTGAAACGGAAAACAGTCTGTTTGGAAGCATTCAAGATGACAGTGAGAGCGGAAGCAGTAATAGTACTCAGGTTATTACAGAATATACTGCGAATATAGCCAACATTCGTCATCTGGAAAATCTGGATTCACAGATATCAAAATTTAATTCAAAAGCTGCTTATGATAAAAATAACAAACTATTTTTAATTGATAAGGCAAAGCAGGTCAATAATATTACCTGGTCTGATTTTAAAGTGTATAAATCGGGAACACTGATTTTCCCAAAACAGATTTACAAGGGTGAATCAGCAGGATCAGAAGAATGTTTTAGAAGTATAGATTTAACTTACGATTTTAAAACTTATGACGGACAGAATTTTGAAATTTCCGGTCTGAATATTTCAGAAACCGGTGATGCAGGAATATTTGGCACGATTGGAGGCAGTGAAGGATCTGCCGGCTCGCTTAAAGTTAAAAATCTTATGCTTGTAAACAATACTGTTACTTCTACAGGCGGAAATGCTGCTATACTTGCAGGCAAAGTATCCGGAACAGCTGATTGTGCATTAACAGCAGATAAACTTATTATTAATAACGGAATTGTAAATGCATCCGGAAATTCAGGCAACGCCGGCATTATTGCCGGTGATGTCAGTGGTGTAGGCTTTACTGCAACCAATATTCTGGCATATCATACAACAGCTGCAGAAAAGGCTGCATATGCTTCCAAGGCGGGTCTTACATCTTCCGTAACATCCAAGGCGGGTG
>CAZPEW010000301.1:0-3089 GCA_964585695.1 uncultured Lachnospiraceae bacterium | reverse complement strand
GTGCATGTATTTATCATTCTGGTGCAGTACACTGTTTTCCTTTGCGAGGAAAATCAGATATTTCTCTGAGGCGGTGAGGTAGGTGCCGTTGGCGCGGACGGCGGATAAGACCCAGGAGGCGTAGGGCCTGTTCTGCGGGATCGAGAAATAGGCGATCGGGGCAGCCGGGTCAACGTAGGATTCCGGGAAAAAGGCAGAGCAGATCTGCTGGGCGGCCATGTTGAAAAGAGTCCTGGTGCTGCTGGACTCAAACAGAACATCCGGATGGAAGCCGGCATCCTGGAACAGGGAGTCGATCATGGTCCGCATGAGGGTTTCGTGGTTCATCAGCACAAAGCATTCGTTTCTGAAAAGGCGGATGTCGACCGGCGGCAGGGTATGGGCACTGTCTTCGCCGGCGAGCTTTGAGAGCGGGTTTGTGAGCGGGACGCCGAGTACCATGTGCTCTGTGTGATAGTCGTCATAGACAAAATCCGGGTTCTCTGCGCCTTTTATGTGGGACATAAATGCAATGTCCACCATGTGCTGGGAAAGCAGGGTTTCCATGCCTCTGACGCGGGATTCATGGATATCAAAGGTTATGCCGGGATACATCCTGTGAAATTTGGGATAAATTTCCGAGAAAAGGATTGATCCGCGCTCCGGTGTGTAGGCAAGGGAAATTTCGCCGACCTGTTCATCGGCAATGTCGTGGATGATTTTATAGGTCTCATTTTTCATATCCAGCATACGTCTGGCAGAGGACAGGTAGATTTTGCCTGCGAATGTCGGTGTCATGGCGTGGCTTCTTCTTACAAAGAGCTGTACACCCAGCTCTTTTTCCAGTTTCAGAAGCTGCTGATTCAAAGCTGACTGTGTAATAAACAGCTTATCGGCAGCTTTTGATATGCTCTTTTCATTATCAATGGATACGATATATTCAAGCTGTTTTAAATCCATGCGTTCTCCTTCTGCTGAAGTTTTGCGGATCGCTGCTGTGTGAGCCGTTTTTAACGGAACCAGCCAGCCTCTTGTATCTTAATTTTGCTAAGTATAAAACATAAATCTAATAATTTGAATTAATGATACCGTCATAATATAATTTTTCCAGCATGAATGTCAATTGGATTTGTTGAAAATCACAATAATCAGGAGGAGAATGAAATGAACAGAAAAGTTATGGCTGCAATTGCGGCAGCGGTCCTTGCGGCAGCAGCACTGATGGGCTGCGGCTCCAAAACAGCAACGGGACTTCCTAAAAATATCGAGGTGCAGGTTCCGGCAAAGGCCGGAGGCGGTACGGATGTTATGGCGAGGACACTTACGACACAGATGAGCAAGGATTCCGGATCAACATTCGCGATTGTAAACAACACGGACGGCGCAGGACTTGTTGCAGCGGAAAAGGTCCGTACTGCAAAGGCGGATGGATCGGAAATCATGCAGTGGCATACAACCATGCTGATCAAGACAGCGACGGGACTTTATGATAAGACCGCAGACAAGGATTTCAGGATCATTGCTGTTTCCCAGGGTACAGACAAGGCAACCTACACACTGGTTGTCAATGGTACCTCCGGTATGACCACGATGGCAGACCTGGTTGCCAAGGCACAGGCAGGCGAAGTTAAAATGGGTGTTGAGACAGGCGGTACTTCACATATTATCGGCGGACTCCTTGCAAAGGCTGCAGGCGTCGAATTCAAATATGTAGAATCCGGATCGGACACGGAAAAGCTGACAGCGCTTGTCGGTGGAACCATTGACTGTGCCATTGTAAATGCAAACCAGGCAAAGCAGTATGTGGAATCCGGCAAGGCGGCAGCGCTCGGTGTGGTCGGAAACGGAGAGGACGGCGCGAGGAGCTCGATACTTCCGGATGTGAAGAATATGCAGGAGCAGGGAATTGACTGTACATTCAGCATGCTGAATATTTTCTGCGGTCCAAAGGATATGACGGATGACACAGCAAAGAAGATCTATGATCTGTATACTGCAGCCAACAGTAATAAAGAGGTCAGTGATGCACTGAACAAGGCGGGCTTCGGAATGAGCTTTGCGTCTTATGAGGACGGACCAAAAATGGTCGCTGAATCACAGGAGAAGCTGAATTCTGTAATTGCCGATCTGGGACTGAAAAAATAAGCAGTGACGGCAGCAAAGGCAGTGATCGTGATGCATGCAGTCAGAGGGAGGTCAGTATGAAACTTAAAAGAGATCAGATATCAGGACTGATACTGATTATATTCGGCATAGCGGCAGCTATCGTTGTAAGCGGTTTTTCTGTTCCGTTTACCTGGCAGTATCCGGGACCGAAGGCAATACCGATGCTCGCAGTAATCGGATTTATCGTATGCGGAGCAGGTATATTTATTGAAAGCACAATGAGTAAAAAAGAAGAAAAGGTATTTCTTGCCGGCAAGGGCTGGAGCAAGCTTGGCGGGTCGGTTGCACTTCTGGTTCTTTATCTTGTACTGATGAATTTTATCGGCTTTATTCTTTCCACGCTGATCTGCCTTTTCCTGTTTGTGAGCTACTATGCAAAGGATGCGGAACAGATGCCGGGCATACGGAACAGAGTGATTTTTACGGTTGTCTTTACGCTTGTTGTTTATGTTATTTATGTATATGCATTCAGCCTTTCTCTTCCGGACGGAATGCTGTTTGGTTAAGGAGGCGCGCAGATGATATCCTATATTCCTTATATTGTTTCACAGATCTTTGATCCGTACAGTCTGATGCTCTGGATTGCAGGAACCATTATCGGTATAATATTCGGAGCGATTCCGGGACTTTCCGGCACGCTGGCGATCATGCTCTTTATGCCGCTGTCCTACGCAATGCCGACCGGACCTGCGATTATCTTTCTGATCTCGCTGTGGGTAGGCGGCTGTTCGGGCGGTTTTATCGGTTCCGTGCTGCTGGGCATTCCGGGTTCACCGTCGTCCGTTGCCACCTGCTTTGACGGCTATCCGATGGCAAAGGCAGGCCATGCAGGCAAGGCACTTGCGATCGGTATGGTTGCTTCCTTTATCGGGACCTTTACCTCGGCACTGGCCGGAGCGCTTTTAAGCCAGCAGGTTGCCAATCTTGCATTTATGATGGGGCCG
>CAZPEW010000300.1:1619-3123 GCA_964585695.1 uncultured Lachnospiraceae bacterium | reverse complement strand
TTGCAAAGCATGCCGAGTCAGTCGGTGCCGCAGCAACCTCTGCAGTGCCATGTGTCTATTACAGACCGGGTGAGGAGAGTGTATACAGACACTGGACAGCCATAACAGACGCAGCTGATATTCCTTTCTTTATCTACAACATTCCGCAGCTTACAGGATTTAATCTTTCCATGGGACTGTTCGGGCGCATGCTTCAGAACGAGCGTGTTGCAGGAATCAAGTGTTCATCGGATCCGGTGCAGGATATACTGCGCTTCAAACAGGCCGGCGGAAAGGATTTCATCGTATTCAACGGCCCGGATGAGCAGTATCTTGCCGGACGTATCATGGGTGCAGATGCAGGCATAGGAGGAACCTATGGTGCAATGCCTGAGCTCTATCTGCTGCTGGAGGAAGCAATCCGTGCAGGTGAATATGAGAGAGCAAAGGAAATCCAGGGTGTAATTACACCGCTGATCTACAGACTCTGTTCCTTCCCGTCTCTGTACGGTGCGGTAAAGGCGATCCTTGCGCTGGACGGCTGTCCGATCGGCGAGCCGAGACTTCCGTTCCTTCCTGTTTCCAGGGAGGATCCGCAGCTTACAGCACTTTATCATGATATCAAAAAGGCTATCCGTGATTTTTCATAATAAGATGGGGAAAGGATGTAAATCCGGTATGAGAACAAATGCAGAAACATTCGAGGAAATAAAGGGCGGACTGATTGTTTCCTGTCAGGCACTTCCGGAGGAACCGCTGCACAGCGCCTATATCATGTCACGTATGGCGTTCGCGGCTGCCAAGGGCGGCGCTTCCGGTATCCGGGCGAATACTGTTGAGGATATCCGGGAAATCAGGAAAACGGTGGATCTGCCGATTATCGGCATTATCAAAAAGGATTATGAGAACTGTGATGTCTACATCACACCGACGATGGCAGAGGTAGACGCACTGGCAGCAGAGGGCGTGGAAATCATCGCCATTGATGCCACAAAACGTCCGAGGCCGGACGGCAGAGATATCGTCACATTTTTCAGAGAGGTCCGCGCCAAGTATCCGGAGCAGCTGTTTATGGCGGACTGCTCCTGCTATGAGGAGGGGATGACCGCGGCAGAAGCCGGTTTTGATCTGGTCGGAACCACCATGAGCGGATACACGGAATATACCAGGGGAACTTCGCTTCCGAATTTTGATATGATGCGGAGACTTGCTGCCGACAGCGGGAAAAAGGTCATTGCCGAGGGCGGAATCTGGAGCCCTGAGCAGCTGAAGGAAGCATTGGAGACAGGTGCATTTGCGGCAGTGATCGGTTCGGCAATAACCAGACCATACGAGATCACAAAGCGCTATGTTTCCGCAATACAGGAATAAGGGGACGGTCATGAGAATTGCAGTTGTTGACATCGGCGGTACAAAGATAAAATCCGGAATCTGGGAGGATGACCGGATTATAGAAAAGATGGAGGCGGACACAGAGGCAGAGCTTGGCGGAATGCATGTTATGCAGAATGTTGCTGCCATCCTC
>CAZPEW010000300.1:0-1609 GCA_964585695.1 uncultured Lachnospiraceae bacterium | reverse complement strand
ATCATAACTTTGATGCCATCGGTGTCAGCACAACCGGACAGGTTGATTCTGCAAAGGGTGAGATCCTCTATGCAAATCAGAACATGCCGGCATACACAGGCACCAGGGTAAGGGAAATCCTGGAAAAAACATTCGGCGTTCCGGTTGCCGTACAGAATGATGTGAATGCTGCGGCCATCGGTGAAGCGTATTACGGAGCCGCAATGGACAGCATGGATTTCCTGTGCCTGACTTACGGAACCGGCGTCGGCGGAGCCATTGTAATGCACGGAAAAATTTATACCGGAACGAGCTTTTCCGCCGGTGAATTCGGCGCAATCATTACACATCCGGAGGACCGGGATCTTTCAAAGGGAATGTTCAGCGGCTGTTATGAGCGGTATGCATCCACAACGGCACTGGTGAAACGGGCGCAGAAATATGATCCGTCACTGGACAGCGGGCGCAGGATATTTGAGCGGATCGGCGAGAAAGAGGTACAGAACATACTGGACGGCTGGATTGATGAAATTGTCATCGGTCTGATCAGCCTTACACATATTTTTAATCCGCAGCTGATTGTACTGGGCGGCGGTATCATGGAGCAGCCGTATATCCTTGATAAAATCAGAGCAAAGCTTTACCCCGGGATCATGCCAAGCTTCGCCGGGATCAAGATTGTATCGGCAAAGCTGGGAAATACAGCAGGACTCCTGGGAGCAGCCCAGGAAGCAATGGAGGTTTATCATGAAAGTAATGCAGCTGAAGAATTATGATGAATTGAGCCGGTCGGCCGCAGATCTGATTGCCGCGCAGGTACTCATGAAGCCGGACTGTGTTCTGGGACTGGCTACCGGATCTACACCGGTCGGGACCTATAAGATGCTGATCGAGGATTATAAAAGCGGAAAGCTTGATTTTTCTGCGGTGATGTCGGTCAATCTGGATGAGTATGTGGGACTGGATGAAAGCAGTGATCAGAGCTACCGTTATTTCATGAATCATCAACTTTTTGATCACATCAATATTGACAAGGCCAGGACCCATGTTCCGGATGGAAAGACCGCCGATCTCCAGGCGGAATGCAGAGAGTATGACATGCTGACGGAAAAGCTCGGCGGGATAGATTTCCAGCTGCTCGGGATCGGCAGCAATGGCCATATCGGTTTTAATGAACCTTCAGACAGCTTTATAGCAGAAACACACGTTGTAAGGCTGAAAGAGGAGACCATCCGCGCCAATGCCCGCTTCTTTGCATCAGAGGAAGAGGTTCCGTGCAGTGCAATCACCATGGGACTGAAATCCATCATGCAGGCAAAGAAGATCCTGCTGATTGCGAATGGCGATGAGAAAATCAGCATTATCAATAAGGCACTGAGCGGACCTGTAACACCGCAGATACCGGCATCTATTCTGCAGCTGCATCCGGGCTGCACATTTATTTTCTGCAGGTAAGACAGTTTTCCGATATTTCTTGACAATCCGGATTTCTGTGCTATTATAAACAAAAATAAAAGTTACATAAGCAAGGGCGCTGTTCCGAATGGAATAGCGCCCCTTTTGCTGTATGTAAACCAGACTGGAAAACCAGGCCGGTATACCCTGCTTAAACTGAGGTGACAATATGGCG
>CAZPEW010000299.1:794-3165 GCA_964585695.1 uncultured Lachnospiraceae bacterium | reverse complement strand
CTGCCGTGCAGCCGCATCCTGTCATCTGTGAGCCAGATCGCAAGAAGCAGTGAAAAAAGGATCTGCGGAACAAACCCGATGATCCAGAGCATAATCGTATTTCCCATATACTTCGGAAGATCCGCCTGGAAAATGGATGCGTAGTTGTCCAGTCCTGTAAATACAGGTCCGATTATCTTCAGTCCTGTCCTGTAATATTTAAAAAAGCTGTAATAAATTGTGGAGATCATCGGAATAAGCTGGAAAACCGCAAAGATTAGAAAGAACGGGAGAATAAAAATGTATCCCCATTTTGCGTAGCTTATGCCTTTTCTCTGTTTTCCGCTTTCCATGATGATCTCCTCCTGCCTTAACCGTTTCTTCTGTATGCTTTACTGCGGCCACTCAACAGATGTAATGTTAGGATACTTTTCCTTGATGGAAGTCTCAAAGTTCTTCTTTGCCGTATCCAGGTCCACATTTCCGTTGAAGTAATCCTTAAAGGCCTTCTGGAAGTTCTCGTTGCAGCCCTGATCATAAGGTCCGGCATTGCTCATATCGATATTCGGTGCAACCTTTGCAAACAGTGCGATGTGATTCTGACCGCCGAGGAAGTCGGATTTGAAATCAGACTTTGCAATTTCATCCATACCGGACAGTGTATTGGTATAATCCTGCGTGTCATTCGTAATCTTCTTCATGATGTCCTTATCGCAGGTAAGCTTCAGCATAACATCCTTGACGTTTGCGGTATTATCTGTTCCGGCTGCTGCACAGATCCAGGTTCCGCCCCAGTAATATGGCTGCGGTCCCTCGCAGACTGCGTAGTCTCCGTAGATACCATTGCCGACTTCTTCCTTGCCGCCCTCAGAGGTCGGTTTCTCAAGGGAGTTGCCCAGCAGTGTAAAGTTGATGCCCCATGTTGAATAGAAAAATCCGAGCACCTTGCCCTTAGGCCCCTGGTCAGCTGCCCAGCCGTCATCCCAGAGCGAAGTCTTGTTGTTATAGCCCTTGTCGGTATAATCCTTGGTCTGTGTTACCCAGTTCATGATGTTCTTGTCAACAACAACGGTATTGTCATCCTTGACCCATGGTGCCGATACGTTATTGGAGAATGTACGGTAAGAATCATCAAAGCCGGAAAGCATCTTATAACCCTTGGCTGCTGCCTTTGCGGCAACTGCATTGAACTTGTCCCAGTCAGACAGCTGTTCCTGTACTGCTGTCGGATCATCTGTTCCGAGTACATCCTTGGCAATGGATCTCCTGTATGCAAACAGTCCCGGTGTCGCCTGCCAGGAGGTACCCTTCTGAACGCCATCTGCGGATACAATGTCCTTTGTATACTTGTACTGATCCTTCAGGTCATCATCCGTAAGTCCGATGTCCTTCTTTACATCCAGTGTATAATCGGAATCCACATATTTCAGTGCGTAGTCTGCTTCTACCAGGAAGATATCTATCTTGTCATCTGCAGCTGCACTCTGCTGGTTAAGCAGTGCCTCATCCAGCTTGTTCTGATAGTTGTTGTCGGCATTCGGATTGATTGTCCACTTTACCGTGATTCCGTTCTTAAGCGTCGTTGTGGATTTATCCGCAGCTACTTCCTTCACCTCCGGATAGTAGTCATTGAAGCGGCTCTGGAACTCGTCATTCCAGCACCAGATATTCAGGACCTTTCCTTCGTCTCCTGCTGCAGCTGCTGTTTCCGCCGCTTTGCTCTCTGCTGCTGTAGTTTCTGCTGCCTTGCTCTCTGCCGCCGTTGTCTCTGCTGCTTTTTCCGTGGATGCTGCCGCAGTCGCAGCAGATGATGATGCGCCTCCGCATCCGGCAAGTGTTGCTGCCGTCATGGCAGATACTGTCAGAAGACTGAGCCAGCGTTTTGCATTCTTTTTCATTATGAGTCCTCCCTCATGGTTTTGGGTCACCTTAATAATGCAGCGCACCGGACAGAACCTTGAAATATTTCCGCCGTGCCTGTATTCAGATGTACCTGTATTTTTAATTTTGTTAATTAACGCACTTCTTTTAAATTTCTGACACTGTTTCCCAGCAGAAGTCTGCCGGATACATTGATATCCTCTGCAACAGCATCCTTTTTGTTCTCGATCAGCTCCACCAGTTTCCCTGCCGACAGTTTCCCGATTGCACCGGAATCCTGATAGTAGGTAGTCAGTTTAGGTCTCAGAACCTGTGAAAGGTGAATTCCGTCATAACCGGTGACACTGACCTGTTCCGGTACCGAAATCCCCATTTTTTCAAGCTCTGCCATACCGCCGAGATAGGCGAAATCATCAGGATACATAATGGCGGTCGGCGGTTCCGGCAGTTCCATGAGCTTCCTGGTCGCCTCTGCACTGGATCGGGTATCATGGTAAATACCCGCCACCCT
>CAZPEW010000299.1:0-784 GCA_964585695.1 uncultured Lachnospiraceae bacterium | reverse complement strand
ACATCCCATTCCAGGAGTGCTCTGACAAAACCATTCAGACGCTTTTTGGTAACCAGTGTTTCCTCTCCGTGGATAATGGCTATCCTGCGATGTCCCATCTCCAGGAGATTAGCGGTAAGATCATGCATTCCCTTTACGTTGTCAGACAGTATTGCGCTCTTCCCCGGGAAAGGATAGTCAATGGTCACCGTCGGAATATCACTGTTCACAAGATCAATCACCTGCTGGCTGGTAAAATCCACGCTTGCAATCAGAACACCGTCACAGTTTCTGTACTTTGCATGTTCCAGAAAGCTCGCCTTGGATCTGGCTATATTCTGGCTGATAAAGGTCATATCATAGCCCAGCCGTTCAAACTCCTCCTTTGCACTGTTCAGAATCTGAGAAAAATATTCATGCGTCAGGCCGCACATCGTATCATCTACAAACAGTACACCGATATTATGTGAGGTATTGGTTTTAAGCTGCCGCGCCGCAACATTCGGACGGTAGTTCAGTTCCTTTGCTGCCTCGCGGATCTTTGCCGCGGTTTCCGGATTGATATCCTTGTATCCGTTCAGCGCCTTACTGACAGTTGCCGGCGATACGTTCAGCTTTCTCGCAAGATCTTTGATTGTCAGCATATCTTCTCTCCGCTTCTTTATTCTGCTTTTCCCGATTTCCGAAATCGGTAAAATTTTAATCCGAATTCGTTTTCGTATTTTCATTTTATGACGCTTTGGCTTTTTAGTCAATCTTTAGTTTTTAACATTTAAATTCGTCATTTTTTGTGCATATTTAACAA
>CAZPEW010000298.1:0-3198 GCA_964585695.1 uncultured Lachnospiraceae bacterium | reverse complement strand
CGGTTCTGCTGATGTAGTAGGTTTAATGTGTTTGAAAGTTTTTGTTAACGGAAAAGAAGTCATGATCCGGTCGCCGAAGGATTCATTCGATCTCAGGATAGGAATGATCCATCAGCACTTTATGCTGATTCCGGTACTGACTGCTGCGGAAAATATTGTTTTGGGACTGCCGCAGAAGGGCAGAATGAATATGAAAGCAATCGAGGCGGATGTCAGGAGCCTCGTGGACCGGTATGGATTCCAGCTGAATCCATCCGAGAAAATATCCAGTATGTCTGTTTCGCAGAAGCAGACAGTGGAAATTGTCAAGGTTCTGTACAGAGGTGCGGATATCCTGATTCTGGATGAGCCGACGGCAGTGCTGACGCCGCAGGAGACAGAGCGCCTGTTTGATGTGCTCCGGAATATGCGTAAGGACGGCAAATCCATCATTATCATTACCCATAAGCTGAATGAGGTTCTGGAAATTTCAGACCGTGTTGCTGTGCTGCGGAAGGGCAAATATATCGGAACTGTAGATACCAGGGATGCATCTGTCATGTCTCTCACGGAAATGATGGTCGGTGAGAAGGTAAGCCTGGATATTGACCGGTCGGAACCGAAGGATGTAAAGGACCGTCTGATCATTAAGAATGTTTCCTGTAAAAATGAGGAGGGCGATGATGTCCTGAAGGATATCAGCTTCAAGGCAAGGAGCGGAGAGATCCTGGGTATTGCAGGTATTTCCGGCAATGGGCAGAAGGAGCTGCTGGAGGCAATTGCGGGGCTGAATGTCCATAACGGCAGCATCAGTTATATTGATGATACGGGTAAAGAGGTGGACCTCGGCAGTCTGAGTGTCGGGGAGATCCGGCAGCTTGGCGTAAAGCTTGCATTTGTGCCGGAGGACCGGCTTGGCATGGGACTTGTGGCTTCCATGGATCTGACGGATAATGTCATGCTGCGGAGCTTCCGTGCAGGAAAGTCCTTTATTACGGACAGAAAAACGCCGAAGCAGCTGGCAGAACAGATTGTAAAGGAGCTGGAGGTTGTGACGCCGGGCGTCAATGCAGCAGTAGGAACGCTTTCCGGCGGCAACGTACAGAAGGTGCTGGTCGGCCGTGAGATTGCGAGCAATCCTAAGGTACTGATGGTTGCTTATCCGGTGAGAGGACTTGATATCAACTCTTCCTATACCATCTACAACCTGCTCAACAAGCAGAAGGAAAACGGCGCGGCAGTGATCTGCGTCGGAGAGGATCTGGATGTACTGCTGGAGCTTTGTGACCGGATCATGGTTCTGCAGGGCGGAAAAAATGTAGGTATTGTACCGGCCAGAAACACAGATAAGGGAGAACTTGGACTGATGATGACCGGTGTAATCAATGAGGAGGTGGCAGACGATGAAAAATAAAGAACCATTTGTGCGGATGTCAAAACGCACTGCCATATCCAGACAGAAAAACATCATGATTCACCTGATTGCCGGCGTACTGGGACTGATTGCGTGCGCACTGGTAATCGTTTCTCTGACAAAGCAGAACCCGATTCAGGTATATGCGGGTATCATTGACGGTGCGGTCGGCAATCCGAGACGTATCTGGGTTACGATCCGTGAGACAATGATTCTTCTGCTGATTGCGGTAGGTCTGACACCGGCCTTTAAAATGCGGTTCTGGAATATCGGTGCAGAGGGACAGGTTCTGATCGGCGGCATGACAACGGCTGCACTGATGATTTACTGCGGCGACAAGCTCCCGACAGCGGTTGTATTTGTGCTGATGCTGGTATGCAGCACGGCTGCAGGTATGATCTGGGGTCTGATTCCTGCATTCTTTAAGGCCAAATACAATACGAATGAGACACTGTTTACACTGATGATGAACTATGTGGCCATGCAGATCATCACCTTTGCCATCTGCTTCTGGGAGAATCCCAAGGGCAGCAATACCGTCGGGATTATCAATAAAACGAGCCACGGCGGATGGTTCCCGTCCATCGGCGGAAACGAATATATCCTGAATGTCATTATCGTAATGATCCTGACAAGCCTGATGTATTATTATCTTAAAAAGAGCAAGCAGGGCTTTGAAATTGCAGTTGTCGGCTCCAGCCAGAATACAGCCAGATATGCCGGCATCAGTGTGAGGAGAGTTATCCTCCGCACCATGATGATTTCCGGTGCCATCTGCGGACTTGCAGGGGCTCTGATTGTCGGCGGTTCCAGCCATACCATTTCTACCAGTACGGCAAACGGCAGAGGATTTACGGCGATCATCGTTGCATGGATGGCCAAGTTCAATCCGTTCATCATGATTATCATTTCCGCGCTGCTGGTATTCATGCAGCAGGGTGCCATCCAGATTGCGTCCCAGTTCGGACTGAATAAAAACGCATCGGATATCATTACCGGTATTATTCTTTTCTTCCTGATCGGCAGTGAGTTCTTTGTCAACTATAAACTGGAATTCCGCAAGAAAGAAACGGAGGCAGCATAATGTCAGTCATACTTACCTTTATTGAAAGAGCAATCCAGCAGGGCATTCCAATTCTTTTTGGCGCATCCGGCGAGATTCTGACGGAAAAATCCGGAAACCTCAATCTGGGAATCCCCGGCGTCATGTATATGGGCGGTGTATCGGGCCTGATGGCAGCTTTCTTTTATGAAAGTGCTGCGGGAGAGAATGCAAACGGATTTATCGGGTTTCTGATTTCCTTTGCAGTTGCATTGCTTATGGCATCCCTGGGCGGTCTGATCTACAGTTTCCTGACCATTACGCTCCGCGCAAACCAGAATGTAGTCGGTCTTGCACTGACCACCTTCGGCGTAGGCTTCGGAAACTTTTTCGGCGGATCCATTTCGAAGCTTGCCGGCGGCGTCGGACAGATTTCCGTACAGAAGACGGCAGCGGCCTACCGTGCCAGCATTCCGGGACTTTCCGGAATTCCGGTTCTCGGAGAACTGTTCTTATCCATTGTATTCCTGACATACCTAGCCATCATCATTGCGGTATCGCTCAGCTATTTTCTGCTGCATACCAAAAAGGGTCTGAATCTGCGGTCTGTCGGCGAGAATCCTGCAACAGCGGATGCTTCCGGTATCAATGTAACGAGGTATAAATATTATTCGACCGTGATCGGTGCCGCAATTGCCGGAATGGGCGGCCTGCATTTTGTTATGGAGTATCTCGGCGGTACCTGGGGCAACGACAGTTTCGG
>CAZPEW010000297.1:0-3212 GCA_964585695.1 uncultured Lachnospiraceae bacterium | reverse complement strand
ACAACTTTTTGAACATCAATTTATTAACTATTTAATTCCGCCAACGGGTTATTATTATAAACCTGCAACAGCAGAGTTGGTCAATGGCAATACCTACACTCTGACAAAGGAGTCGGGCGTTGATGGTTATATCACCATGCCGGCGAATTATCAAAATTATGACTTCACTTTTGTCATTACCAACTACTCTACCAGTGGTAATACACTGAATTTTAAAGTATCTTGGGAGGGGATAGTCTACCAGATCTCTACGGACGGTGGAAGCACATGGAAGACGGTCGCCTCTGGTGCAACCATTTTCGACTCTTCCTTCCCGTTCCTCTTGAGGAAGAAGACCGGAACTGATACCTATACTTATTATAAGGGTGGCACCTTGGTGCCGGGAACAGAGACAGCTTTCTCTACTGAGGCAGACGCTGCTTCCGCCACGCCTTTCTCGTCCTCGGTTTCCTCTCTTTATGGCTATACCATCAGTTTTAGTTCTACCGGTGTAACCCTGACCAACCTGTCGGATGGCAACACCTATTATCTGGTGAGCCCTGAGTTGACCAACAATGAGTTGCGGAATGAGTTCAAGCTCGCCCCCTCTCGTGCCCGTAACGGTGGAGCACTTTCAACTACGCTTTATACACTTAACTTGAAACAAGATAGGTTGAAGGCGCTGTTGGAGGCATATAATACCCAGAATAGTACTTCGCTGACGTCTGTACATTATCATATTGTAAAGGCCAATTCCAGCGGGTCAATAGCAACCAATTATTATTCTTATACAGCCGACTATCCCTTGGCAGCGAGTGGGACATTGAAGACCACCAATAACAATGTAAGGTACCAATCCTATGGGACCAACTCTTCATCGGGCTATAACTTTGCCCTTGAATCGGAATCCGGTGTTTCTTATACCTGGCTTTTCGATGCATCGGGTAGCGGAACCCTGGAACTTGACATCAACCTCAATTCATTGGTGGAAAATAGCGAGAAATCCTACTATGCCGTTGGTAACTTCGCCGATGCGACGGCAACTGTGAATATATATCCTTATGAGCCGACAGGTCGTGCCAAAATGACCCGTATGGTCTTTTACAAGGCATTTCCGGGAATAGGAAAACCTTCTATGGAAAGCTATGATTCAAATACCATGGACAGCGTGGTGTACCGCGTTACCGTTCCGAAGCCCGACAAAGGCTGGGGTGAACTCTACATGGCTGTTGCCGATTCTTCACAGGTGATAGGCTCTACATCTGCAAACTGGTCGGGGACTGGCTCTCGTTGGGATAATGTTATCCGTCCTCAGGTGCAAGCCTACGGAACCGGTTCTACAGGTATGGATGGTACAGCCCTCGAGGGCGGTCTGTTCTGGGGTAACGCTACATCACAGAAGTCGCAGGCCCTGAACCCGCAGCTCACCTCGGCTTATGCGGATGCAACCTCCTATACGTTCCAGATGAACATCACCACCTCTACCTACCGCATTATCTTCAACGAAGAACCTATGTATATCATGGGACCGGCGGTGAAACCGGCGAACAGCATCGTGAGCGGCGATGGATGGGGTGAAGCGGAGACCGACAATGCCGTGAAGCTCACCTGGGTGGATGCCGACCAGTGTTTCAAGAACCTCGATGCCTCTGGCAACGAACAGCCCATCGTCATGCAGACAGGCAAGGCGTTCCTTTTTGTCTATGGCAAGCAGTTCACCAATGTGTGGTTCGGCGAGAACGGCGTCATCCCTGCCGACCTCAGCAATTCGTCGTTGCCCTACACCGCTCCCACGAATGGATACGACACCCAGTATGTAAACTATCTCAACTCATACCAGTCGAAGGCTGGGTCTTCGATGGACGCCGCCAAGCACTGTACTTTCAACCTGCCGCAGAAGTCGGGAGGAGCAGGATACATCATCCGCCTGTACATGAAGAAGATTGGTGATGACGTGAAATACTTCTACACCATCAATCGCAAGATCACATTCACGAACCCCACATTGGTTGATGACGACAAGATCGAGGGCAACGACTATTACCGCTCGTTCAGCGAGTGGCATGCATGCAAGAAGCCCGAGGGTGTGAAAGCCTACATCGTGTCAGGCTATGACGCGTCGGCCAAGACAGCGACCCTTCGCGAGCTGGCGTTGGGCTATATCCCGGCCCGTACGGGCGTGATCCTCGCCACCGACAACGGCAGCGCGGTAGACTTTGAGACCTACGCCGACGACCCGGAAATCACGCTCGATGCCGCCACGACCAACTATCTCAAGGCCCAGATGGCCGACGCGGAGATCGCGTACAGCGCCGACTCGAAGTACAACTATATCTTCTATGCCCTGCCCAACCTCTCGGGCGTGAACACCTTGGGATTCTATCATCCCGCCACGGGGTTCATGAGCGGTCGCAACTTCAGCTACCTGCAGATTGCCGAGAATGTCACCGGTGGCAGCACGAGCAGTGGTGCCAAGTCGTTCAGCCTGATGCTGTCGCCCGTAGAGACCACTGGCTTACAGACCGTGGAGACAAGGACTGTAGTAACCGACGATGCCTATTACACCTTACAGGGCACTCGCGTGGAGCGTCCCACAAGCAAGGGCATTTACATTCACAATGGCAAGAAAATCATTATCAACTAACAACTTTATGACTGAATTACAATGAAAACGATTTACACGGCACCCACAACAGAGATTATTAATCCGATTGCCAAAGGATATCTTTGTTCAGATGCAAATGTGTTTTTAGGTGGCAGCAAGAGTACCAATGAAGGTTTCGCCAACACTGGCGATGAAGCAAAGCAGTTTACGCCTATAGACAACACAGAGTGGCCGAGCTACAACCTGTGGGACGATTGAGTTGTAGATAGGGACAACCGGTTTTACTGTCATAAAATAGAAGACGGAATATCAATCTGTGAAAGGATTGGTATTCCGTCCTTTTTTAGGTGATGGGGGGAGGGGAAGGTTCAGCAAGTTTGGTAAACATGGTATCCCCAAAGTTTACGCAACTAAAGATATGTTCTCATTGACGGGGATTATTCCATCTTGCTTCGATGTCTGTGTATGCAGCAACTAGTTGTAATAACAGCAGTGTTACTGTGGCAATATTACAATGCAGCATACTTAACGTTGGTACGGAATAATAACTAAATTTAATAACTGTCACAAAAATCTCTGATAAAAATTTGCATTGTAGGAAAAATATGTTAACTTTGCAGTGTTATCC
>CAZPEW010000296.1:1037-3214 GCA_964585695.1 uncultured Lachnospiraceae bacterium | reverse complement strand
TTCAGCATCGGTTTCTTCGCGGTTGCTGTTTATCCTGAGGAGATATCTCAGAGCCATGAGTGAAAGAATGGCACCGACCACACCCAGCGGGTAAGCCACGGCATATCCCATCGCTATTTCGGGCGCATCCACACCGTTAATGTCACTGTTGGCTTGTTGGGCCGCACCCAGTCCCGGTGTGTTCGTTACAGCTCCCGAAAGAATTCCTATCATGGTGGTCATCGGTGTTCCAGTGGCATAATGAATGAGGATGGTAACCGTCACGCTTATAAAGATGGTGCCCACAGCCAGCATGTTCAGAGTTAGTCCCCCTTTCTTGAAGGCCGAAATGAATCCCGGTCCCACTTGGAGTCCGATGGAATAGACAAAAAGAATCAGTCCGAATTCCTTCAAAAAGTGCAGAAGGTGTTCGTCCAGGTTCATATTGAAATGACCGAAGAAGATTCCGACAAATAGAATCCAGGTGACTCCCAGTGACACTCCCGCAATTTTTATTTTTCCTAGGGCGATGCCGATGGAGATAGCCAATGACAGAATCAATACGGAATGGGCTACCCCTCCTCCCCAAAGACCGGGGTAACCTTCGAAAAGGTTTCTGATAAGTTCCATGCCTTTTCCGGATTATTTTGTGTTGTCGTTCTCGGAATCCTTCTCGCCTTTTTTCCTGTACATCGGATTAACTTCACAGGCATAAAAACTTGATTTTACTTCAAGCAGGCAGTCATGGCATAAGCAGTCATGATAGTTTTCCTTTAAATACTCACGTTGTGCGGCATCCAGTTTTACTGTGGCACATTGACAAGAAATAATCTCATCGTGCCGGCATTCGAACGTAGCGCCACAGCGTGGACATACCTTTTTCATAGGCTTTCCTTTCACTGTTTTTAATTCGTTAATAAATTTCGTCCTGTTTCTCTAGTCCACGAGACGAAACAGTCACTAATTGAATGGCAGGTCTTCTGACTTGTTCCTTCCTTGATGTCTTCCCGATGACGCTTGTATCAGTGACTTAAGAGTATCAAGGCTTTGTGTCTTTATCAGACAAGAACTTACAGCAGCGGGCTCTGTTGCCGATTTTCACGGCATTCCCTTTTGATTTCGCATCATTGAATCGTGACTTGAAAACCATTACTTTTGCAAAGATAAGAAAAAATGCATAGAAAACAAAAAACTATTTTCAATGGCTTTGAATCAAATCTTATGATATGAACTGAATTTGTTTTGAACGTATAATCTTGAAGTTTTGAACCCGCATGGTAAGGAATTAATGAACAAATGCGGAGAAATTAACCTTTTGTTCCCTAATATTTAGTATATTTGTACGCAATAATTAGTTATCGCAATGCAACGCGATAACTATAGCATTGCAATGCGATAACTATAGCACTGCAATGCGATAACTCTATCATTGCAATGCGAGAACTAAAACTCTTGCAGAAAAATATTAATTTTTGCAAGGTAAAACATTAATTATACGCCGTTTAAACATTAATTTATTACTATTAAAAAAGGAAATATCATGGCAGTAAAATACGATATGTTCAAAGAGCCGTCATTGACTAATGAGGGCGAGGAAAAATATTCCGCCCGGGTTGCCGACATCGAAAGTATGGATTTCGAGGAATTGCTGAAGAAAGCAGCCGGTTCTTACAGTGGAAGGGAAGCCCAGATAGAGGCTTCATGGAGCGATTTGCTCAGTGCCGTCAGAAGGAGTCTTCAAGAAGGCAAGTCGGTGCATCTGAAGGGGTTGGGATATTTTCATGTTTCCTGCAAGAGCCGGAAGGTGACTGACCCTCAGAAAATCCGTTCGGAATCGGTTTCCTATAAGGGACTGATTTTTCGTGAAGACAAGGACTTCGGCCGGAAACTGGGCTCTTTGGATTTCGTTCGTACTCATGTGCGTACTTCGGTAAAGATAAGCGATGAGGAAATACTTGCAAGGCTCGACAAGTATTTTGCTTCCGGATATAATTACATCGACCGTCGTGGCTTTGCCAGCCTTTGCGGCCTTTCTTTTGCCATGGCAAACAGAAAGCTGCAGCAATTGGAAAAGGACGGGAAACTTTACAGGCCCGGACGGCGGACTTCGGGTTTGTACTTCAAGAAAACAGCCGACCTTGAATAAGGCCGGCTGCGGTTCGAATCATTTCTTCATTTTGGCTTTCCGTGCCAGTTCG
>CAZPEW010000296.1:0-1027 GCA_964585695.1 uncultured Lachnospiraceae bacterium | reverse complement strand
CTTTGAGTAATTCTTTGCCAGCATCTCCACGGTCTGTCTTATCACGGGCTCGTCATTCGCATCCGTGAAATAGATGCCGGTGCGGTATTGCTCGCCTTCGTCTTCCCCTTGTCTGTTCACGCTGGTGGGGTCGATAATTTTGAAATAGAGGTCGATGAGGAACGGAAGGTCCACTTTCCCGGCATCATATTCTACCTTTACGGTCTCCGCAGCGTGAGTGCTTCCGCTGCATACTTCCTTGTAGGTAGGGTTCGCTTTGTTCCCGTTGGCATAACCCACTTGAGTGTTCTCCACTCCATCTATCAGTTTCAGGAAGTGCTCTGTTCCCCAGAAGCATCCTCCGGCAAGGTATATTTCTTTCATTTGTGCATTGTCTTTTAATACATATTGTACAAAAATACAAAAAAACTCGTTTTAAAGAAAAAGATGTACACAAATACGTATTATAAATGCCCCCGTTAAGTTATATTCTGTCATTTTGTTAGTTTTTAATGATTATACCATTGTCTTTTTTATTATATTTGTATCCCCGAACCAAACGAAAGAATGGATCGGTATGGGGATAACCGAGTAAATAAAGATTGTTTTACCATTAAAAAAAGAAGATTATGATTATTGAAAAGATTCATGGAAGGGAAATCCTCGATTCAAGAGGTAACCCTACAGTTGAAGTGGAAGTGACTCTGAAGAGTGGTATTATGGGACGTGCATCCGTTCCGTCGGGTGCTTCGACAGGTGAAAACGAAGCTCTGGAACTTCGCGATGGCGACAAACAACGCTATTGCGGAAAAGGGGTGCTGAAAGCAGTTAAGAATATTAACGAGATAATAGCTCCTGCCATAGAAGGCATGTCGGTACTGGAACAAAGAAAGATTGATGCTGCCATGATAAAGCTGGACGGCACCAAAACCAAATCCCATCTGGGAGCCAATGCCATTCTGGGAGTTTCCCTGGCTGCAGCCCATGCGGCAGCCAACTATCTGAGAATCCCGTTGTACAGATACATCGGGGGAACCAATACTTATAC
>CAZPEW010000295.1:0-3249 GCA_964585695.1 uncultured Lachnospiraceae bacterium | reverse complement strand
ACCAGACTATTGCCTAGCGGAGGGTGTCCAACTTGTTATTGCAATTTACGAATTTTTTTGCAATATCTTCCAGCTCAAGTTTTTCGGAAACATGATCTTTTACATATTTTTTAATCTCTTCTATCCTGTCCCGTTTCAGAATCGGGCTTTTGAATTCTATTTCATGATCTGTTTCCCCAATAGTCTGTTCATGATGTACAGCTGCCGTGCCCTCATCACCATTCAGGAAAAAGCTGTACATTTCATTGATTTCAAGAAGCATCTGGAGAATCGCAATTTTGAGGCGCGCTGCACCTGCGGGTGAATCATCACCCATATTAATAACATGTTCAATTTCCAGAAAACGGTTTTCCATTTTTTCAAGATTATCTTTATTCAGATGGATTTTATGCATAAAATCAGCGTCACGGTTTTCAAAATACATTACAAAATTATATCCGAATGCAGCAGACAGTGCTTTAATAAGCCCCGGCTCGAACATAAACACATATCGGTTATGTGATTGTCCCGGTGCAGCATTGGTTCTGTGATATTCTTTATCATTAATCAAAAACAGATCTCCGGCATTCACCTGGTAGATCTGTTTCTCAATTTCCATGGTTGAACCATCATTCAAAAAAAGTATAATCTCATACTGGCTGTGAAAGTGGAATCCTTCCATCGCCCAGTTATGAGTACTTCCGTGGTAATAATAAAGGGATTCAAATTCTTCAAAAAATACCCGTTCCTTCATTAAATTCACCTCGGATCCAGATATCACTTCAAATAAAGCAAAGCCTCCTGCAGAGCAAGAATCATTAATGCCTGACCATATGTCATAGGACAGCATATAATATTTTTATAAAATTCACCGGACATCCCGATCGGTGTTCCATAAGATACATTCCGCACAGTACCATCTTCGTCAATATAATCCAGTAAACTTTTCAGTCCTTTATTAATCAGTGCATCATAACCGGATCTGTCTAATACGCCGCTTCTCACACCATGGATTATACCACACAGGAATGCCGCGCTTCCAGAGATTTCAATATAGGATGTGTCATCATCCAGTACGGTATGCCACAGCCCGGATTCCGGAGAACAGTATTTTTTCAACGCCGCAGTCTGATTTCTGTAAACTGAAAGGAAATATCTCTTTATGGCCGGATCAATCTCCGTCATTTCCATAAGTTCCATAACTGCAACTGTATACCAGCTGTTTCCTCTCCCCCACATTACCTTTCCGTAATTGTCATTTCTTTTAAAATTAAAACCATGATAAAATAATCCCTCCTCTTTATTCAGGAGATATTTTATATGCGTCATGATCTGATAATTCACTTCGTCTATGCAATCCTGTCTTCCCAGCAGTACACCTGCTTTCGCAAGAAAAAGCAATGCCATGAAAATAGTATCTATCAAAATTTCGTTGTCATTAGGATTACCTGTAATCATATGCTGGAAGCATTCGTCACCTGTACGAATCAGACCTTTTTCATCCATAATCCAGCTGCACCATTCCTGAATATACTGCAGATATTCTTTTTTTCCGGTCTTTTCATATACATATGCCAGCGTAAGCATCGGTGCTGTTGTATTGACATTTCTTTCCAGAACACCTTCTTTAAGACGCTGATCAAACCAATGAACAAGGAAATCAAGTATTTCCTTCCGACCGGATACCTCATAATATTTGTATAATCCAAATATTCCGACTCCCTGCGGCCATTCCCAGCAGTTGATATCAATAAGACTGATCGGGTATTTTTCTTTCATCCCATTGCTTTTAAGCGTCATCATACGATCGGCCACAAGATTTAAACTTTTTTCTATCTGATCATACTGAATCATGCCGATCCCCCTTAAACGCAATCCTTCCGTTCACATCCATCGGATAACTGTAGATTTCTTTACCATTTACATAAAAGTGACTCGTACTCAGCAGATATTCCATTCCATGATCCCGGACAGAGACATCACCTGTATCATTCATTGAAATTTCGATTTCCTCTAAATTTTTCCTGAAAGCATCAAGACTCTCAACATTCAGCTCACTGCCTGTTTTCATAATCCATACATTTTTTCTTCCCCGGCTGACAAATTCACGGTAGCTGCACGGCCCTGACTGGGTCATGGATATTCCGTTCATTGCCTTTATCCCGATATAACCACCATCTTTCTGAACAGCAATGGCCTTTTCTGTTCCTTTGTACTTGCTGAATTCTGCAAGCGGTACATATGCATGCGTAAAATCGACACGGTTATCAGCTGCAATATCATATTTCAGAATAGAGAGATTCCTGTACTGAACCGCCATCGGCAGCTTACCATTGCCCGCCCAGAAATTCGGTCTCCCGCTGCCGTATGGGTGAACTTCTCCCGGATGATTGATAAATGCCTGTGCGGTTCCATCTATGCATGCCTCTGCTATATGCTCCTGATAACCATTTGCAAATGCCTTGAATCCTACTGCAGTTGACAACAGTACATCTTTGTTTTTATACATATAGAGGTTTACGTGTTTTTCAAATCCCTGTGTATTCTGGAAAATCATTTCTTCATTTCCGCTCAGGCACAGATATTTCCTGTATTCTTCTGGCGGCTCATAATCACCAAGAGCAACAGATATATAACCATTTGCTGCCCTGTTGATATATCCGGCATTATAAAGAACATACAGAAGCGATGTCGTACCAGCACTGTAGCTGCCCTTTAGTTCCTTTTCATAGGTTCTTCCATAACTTCCCATGACCGCACCTTTATGCTGATTAACCGCTATGGAATAACAGATCATATCCAGTGCACGTCTTGCCTTCTCATGCAGCTCGGTATCCTGCGATGTTAAATTATAAAGAGTTGCTATACCGAGCACATCTACAGGAATGTAAGCATTCGAATTCCATTCAGTAATAAAATCGGCGAAAAATTCATCAAACCACTCTGTCAGCAGTTCTCTGCCGTGTACGTGCACTTCCCGACCGGTTTTTCCGCTGTTTGTAAAGATCCGGTCAGGCAGATACGCTCCTGCCAGATACTGACATACGTGGAACAAAAGAGCATGATTCTCGCTGAAAAACCACATTACATCATCTCCAGGTTCATCAATCCAGTATCGGTACCCGGTAAGTGTATCTTCAATCTGTTTTCTGACATCCTCTTTTAGAATATTATAAAATGTGTGATAGATATACAGAAAAATAATAAGATGAAAATCAGAGCAGTCCTTCCTCGCATTTACACCTGGCAGTTCTTCAATAATATAGTGCT
>CAZPEW010000294.1:0-3254 GCA_964585695.1 uncultured Lachnospiraceae bacterium | reverse complement strand
TCCGAGGATGCGGTTCAGTATGATGTGGATGCGGTAAGCTTCGGCTATCTCCTCGGGGAGATCCCGAGAGTCGGGACGATGGCATTCGAGGCATCCGACCGGCTGATTGCAATGGCAGAGGAGGAAAACCGCAAAGTGAATCCGGATATCCGGACCTTTATCGGACGGGTTGCAACAGGTGACCGGTTCGTATCGGATCAGGAGACCAAGGACTGGATCAGACAGCATTTCCAGGGACTCTGCTGCGAGATGGAGGGGGCGGCAATTGCGCAGATTGCCTATCTCAACAAGGTGCCTTTCCTGATTATCCGGGCAATCTCGGATAAGGCGGACGGATCTGCCGCGGTGGACTATCCGGCGTTTGAAAAGAAGGCGATCCAGCACTGCACGAGACTTACGAGAGCGCTGGTCAGGAGACTCTGAGACATCCGCGGTCAATTTGCGGAGCGGAAACTACGGGCTGTTTTGTCCGGACATTCTGTGCCCGGGCAATTCATATACACTATTAAAAGGAGCAGAAAATGAGCGAAGTTAAATTTGATTTGAGCAAGGCTAAGAAATTTGTAACGGATGAAGAAATCAAAAATTTCAAGTCACAGGTTCTCGCAGCGGAAAAGACGCTGCTGGACAGAACGGGTGCCGGCAATGATTTCCTTGGCTGGATTGATCTCCCTGTGGATTATGACAAGGATGAGTTTGCAAGAATCCAGAAGGCGGCTAAAAGAATCCAGGAAGACTCGGATGTTCTCCTTGTAATCGGTATCGGCGGTTCTTACCTGGGCGCGCGTGCGGCGAATGAGTTCCTCAATAACTGCTTCTACAATGAGCTCTCCAGGGAACAGCGCAGAACACCGGAAATCTATTACGTCGGAAACAGCATTTCTTCCAAGTATATCAAGGATCTTACGCAGGTTCTCGAGGGCAGGGATTTCTCACTGAATATCATTTCCAAGTCCGGGACAACCACAGAGCCGTCCATTGCATTCCGTGTATTCAAGGAAATGCTTGAGGAGAAGTACGGCAAGGCCGGTGCTGCAAAGAGAATTTACGCTACTACCGATAAGGCAAGAGGGGCACTTAAGAAACTGTCCGATGAAGAAGGCTATGAGGAGTTCGTGGTTCCGGATGATGTAGGCGGACGTTATTCTGTTCTTACCGCTGTCGGCCTGCTTCCGATCGCCGTTTCCGGTGCGGATATCACAGCGCTGATGCAGGGTGCCGCAGATATGCGTGAGAAGTGCCTGCATACACCGTATGAGTCGAATGCTTCTCTCCTTTATGCTGCTGCAAGAAACATCATGCTCCGCAAGAACAAATCCGTGGAGATCGTTGCCAACTATGAGCCGTCTCTCCATTATGTAAGCGAGTGGTGGAAGCAGCTTTTCGGAGAGTCAGAGGGCAAGGACCAGAGAGGCCTTTTCCCTGCATCTGTTGATCTGACAACAGATCTGCATTCGATGGGACAGTTTATCCAGGATGGCTCCAGAATCATGTTTGAGACGGTTCTGAATGTTGTGGAATCTCCGGAGGAGATTGTTTTAAAGAAGGAAGCCGTAGATACAGACGGTATGAACTATCTTGCGGGGAAGACAGTTGACTTTGTCAACAAGTCCGCAATGAACGGCACGATTCTTGCACATACAGACGGCAATGTTCCGAACTTTATGGTAGAAATCCCTAAGCAGGATGCCTTTACACTCGGACAGCTTTTCTACTTCTTTGAGTTTGCCTGCGGCGTATCCGGATATCTGAACGGCGTTAATCCGTTCAACCAGCCGGGTGTTGAGAGCTACAAGCACAACATGTTTGCATTGCTTGGCAAGCCGGGCTTTGAGGAGCTGGGTGCAGAGCTTAAAAAGAGACTTGAGTAATCCGCGGACCGCATTGTCTTTTGTCTGCGTGGAGTATGCAGTACAGCGGGCGGTAATTCCCGGATCAGAAAAGTGAAAAGCTGGTGTCCGGCACGGTGAAATGTGTCAGACACCAGCTTTTGTTATGGAACAGGCATGCCGGGGCAGGACAGCCGCGGCTTTATTCCTCGATTACTTCAATTTTCAGGTAATCAAAGGAAACCGGCTCGATGAAGCTGTCCTGCCGGAAAGAGGTTTTGCTTTTATGCTGGAATTCCCGGATATTGCCTTTCAGCCAGATCGGAACGGCGAGATCGAGATATTCGCAGATTTCTTTCAGAGAGATCAGAACTTTGTCGGTACGCGACAGGTCCGGGTCAGTCTGACGGGCGACACAGTCTTTTACAATACGGCTGTCTTTATAGATAGAACCACTCATTCGGAACATTTTATCACCAACATTTCTTACTGTTCATAGTTTGTTCAAAAACAGGGGCTATACTGGAAAAAGTTTTTAAAAGATACGTGAAAAATCCAAAGACAAAGATTAAGATATATTATTTTCCGAGAAAAGTAAAGTCGACGGAGGCAGATATATGGGAATGGAAATCGAAAATCCTTTGGAATTTCTGGAAAATGCAAAGGCCGCGGTTTCGGAATACCAGGCAACGGAGGAATCTCTGCGGAAACAGAGAGAGCTTGAGAAGGAAACATCTGTCACGCTGGAGCAGGCTAAGCGTGATATGACGGAAAAGGTAGAGAAGACGCTTAAAAAGAGGGCAGATGAGATTGCGGAGACCTATGACCGGCAGACTGCGCAGATCGATGCAAAGATCAAAAAAGCAGCTGCAGCGCGGGATAAAGCAAAAAGTCTCGGTGTCAAGGGCAGAATAGCAGCGGAGACAGAAGCGCTTGTTACGGAAAACAAAGAGCTGAAACGGCAGGTCTCTGCAGTGCTCTCCAAAGATCATGCACCGCTTTTCTGCAGGAGCGGACTGTTCTATACATGGTTTATGCCGCGGGGCTTCGGTGAGATCTGCGGCTGGGTGATAAGCTTTATTATCCTGTTTGCCGCACTGCCATTCGGCATTTATTATTTCATACCGCAGCACAGTACATGGCAGCTGGTCGTAATATACATCCTGGACATTATCATATTCGGAGGACTGTATCTTGCTGTCAACAATTCGACCAAGGTACATCACCGGGATGCCATCAGCCAGTGCAGGGATATCCGCAGCAGAATCAAGGGAAACAAACATAAGATCAAGGCAATCACACATGCCATCCGGACGGATTCCAGCGAGACCGGCTATAATCTGGAGGAGTATGATGATGAGATCGCAAAGGCAAAGCAGGACAGAAACGACATTATTTCCAAGAAGCAGAGTGAGCAGAATTCCT
>CAZPEW010000293.1:0-3321 GCA_964585695.1 uncultured Lachnospiraceae bacterium | reverse complement strand
AGAAATGTTGATTTTCCGGGCTGTTCAGGCCACATATTTTTTTGAGTGTTAGCTCTCACTGGAAGTCAAGACTCTTCAGCCCATACTTGCTGACAGATTCCTCATTAATATACTTTTCTATAATATTCCCGTAGCAGTCCTTCTCATGCTTTTCTTCTGCAAAATCAAAATACCTTCTGTAATGGCAGAAACCATAATAATCCGCCCTTCTGTTTTTCCACGCCCAATATAATACGGTTTCCTCACAATAACCGGGATTTTTTGCAGATATATTGTCTCCGGTATCATCTCCTGCTATACCAGAATCCTTTCCTCTCTGCAGGGCATTTCCTCCATAAACAGGCACATAAATCTGACTGTCTACCCGTGCACATTCCTTATTACCTGGCATACATACAAAAATGCTGATTTTACTCATATTTTGGCACGCTCCTGCTCATACGGACAGCTTTCCCATAATTTCTTTTAAAATAACTATACCGGATTGTTAAAAAAAAACAATAATAATACGAAAATTTCACTCATAGCTTCATCTCTTTCGCTGCCTTGATCATCTGCATTCTGAACTCAAATTCCTGTCTGTCTTTTTCTGTCATGGCTGCCAGTATGAGGCCGGCAAAAAAGGACAGCAAAGCTGCCATAATGATAAAACCACTGACAATCAGAGTCGGAAATCTCGGAACCAACCCTGTTGAGATATACGTTTCAAAAACCGGCACATCCAGAAGCACCGCAATTAAAGACAGAAGCAGCGATATAAAGCCAAAAAATCCAAGCGGTTTATAATTCCTGTAAAGCCGTACTATCATAAGCAGCACTTTTGCACCATCTGAATATGTATTCAGCTTCGATTCACTGCCTTCCGGACGATCACGATATTCAATAATCACATTCTCAACCTGCATGTTTTTATCCACTGCATGAATTGTCATCTCTGTCTCGATTTCAAAGCCATGAGACAGTACGGGAAAGCTCTTTACAAACTGGAAACCAAAGGCTCTGAAGCCAGTCATGATATCTTTGATGTCCGTATGAAATAAATGGTTGATACAGCCGCGCACCAGATCATTCCCAAAATTATGGAATGGACGCTTGTTTTCCTGATAGTAAGTAGAGGACAGGCGGTCACCCACAACCATATCTGCATTATGTTCCAGTACCAGATTCACCATCTGCCTGCCATATTCGGCAGGATAGGTGTCATCACCATCCACAATGATATAAGCTTCCGCGTCAATGTCCCTGAACATCCTGCGGATTACATTTCCCTTACCCTGATGGTATTCATTACGCACAACAGCACCAGCTTCCTCAGCCAGTTTTCCCGTACTGTCTGTCGAGTTATTGTCGTAAACATAGATAACCGCTTCCGGCAGAGCCCGCCTCCAGTCCTCTATTACCTTGACAATTGTCCTGGCTTCGTTATAACAAGGAATCAGTACCGCTATCTTTTCCATTATTCTGTCCTTTCCTGTACCATAACATGTTCTCCCATCCGGAAACCGTACATACTGCTCATTATAAATGGCAAAGCAATAAGAACAGGAAAAACATAAACGCTGTTTACCATGTATCTGGGCAATACCACAGGTCCTGCTGCCAATGTTAAAGTATTCAGAAAAACCGGCAGCAGCGCAGCAAACATCCGAACCGATTTTTTATAAAAAGCATAAAACATGATCAGCATCGGAACCCATACTGCAAAAAGTACCTTTGAAAAAATAACCGGTAACATCCGCATCAGTATTTTCAGCATAAAGTCAAAAGCTCTGGAAACAAACGCAGCCCATGGGCTGCGATAGGCAGAAGCAAAAACTGCATGTACTTCACTCTGATCCGCAAGACCGCCCGACCATGAAGCATAGGTCTTTTCCTGCTCTGCCCCCATTCCTGTCACCGGTACATTATTTCTGTAAAATATAAGACTCTCATCTCCGCCGGATGATGTATCCATGCAAAGCAGAGGATAATTGTTGGCATTAAACACATTTATAAAAAGAAGCGGATGCTTCAGCCCCATTTCCAGATACCACACAAAAAATGTCCGCTTATCTGTCTCCGAAGCATCATTTTTCCAATGTGCCTTCGTATTGTCTGCTCTCACCGGATTGTATTCCTGACTCATTTTCTCAGGGCTGTCATATACCGCATTAAGAACTTTCCAGTCTCCGGCCGTTAATTCACCGCTGTTCATCGCAATAAGTTCTGCCACCTGCTGCGATGGAATTGAAAGCATCTCCGCCTGCTCTCCGTCTGCAACATTCCAGTAAGGCAGCAGGATCCCTGTCCAAAGTTCCTGATACAGAGCAAAGATAAGCAGCACTGCTCCCAAAATCCTTCCCCTATACCTCCGGCATATTATAAGCAGCAGAATCATGGATAGCAGCAGAATATATATCCCGGTTTTTTTGGTTAAAGCCATAAAAATGCCGGTCAGCAAAAAAGCTGTATCAAACCGCACATTTTCCATTACCTCGCCGCCTAACTGCAGTATTTCCATATAACCTATGATAAATAGCACAAAAAGCCAGCCATTCATCATATCTTTTGCCATTGTCTGTGCAAACATCGGAACACACGGGTAAAATGCCCAGAAAATCAATGCGAATGTTCTTACTTTCCGGGCAATACCGTGGTTTGTCAAATAGCATAAAAAAAAGGAAAACGTCATTGCCGTAAACAGCATCTGCAGCAATCCATACAGGAAAAGCGAGACAGAATGAGCAGAAAACAAATCGCCGATTCTCCAGAAAAAATAAAACATAATCGTGTCAAACCACGGATGGTGATCATTCGCAGGCGCCAGTCCATATGGCTCAAGTATCTCCCAGTATGTATCCGGATCCATATTGCCAGGAAACCGGATCAGCATATACGGAAGCCAGCATATCATAAAAAATGCCGTAAATTTCCAGAAAGCATGCCGGATTGTCTGTTCCGGAGCCGCACTGCTCTGCAGGTCAATATAAGCAAAAAGTTTCAAAGTGCAAAAATATACCGCAGCACCGGCAGCAGCGGCAGACAGTCCCATAATTACAGCAGTCTGCGGCAGATCCACATTATCTGATCTGACAATGATGGTATTGTCTGCAATCCAGCCTGCCGTATATAATATGACAATCAGAGCTGCAAACAATGCAGCAGATATATTTTTTCTTTTCACGTGCCTCATTGCACCTCCGCTCCTTGCCTGCTGAAGCAAAGCGCCCAAGGCAGACTCGCCGCAGCAGGGGCAAAATAGCGGAAACAGTCATTGACAGGAGATGCGATACAGGTCCCAATCAGCAGAATAATCGGAACAAAAGGAATAACAAGCAGCCA
>CAZPEW010000292.1:2497-3325 GCA_964585695.1 uncultured Lachnospiraceae bacterium | reverse complement strand
CAAGAGTTCAAACAATGGTAAAAAAGGGTGAGCTGATCCCCTTAAAGCGAGGCCTTTTTGAGACAGATACTGCGGCGCCGGGCTTCCTTATGGCAAATGCTTTGCTGGGACCGTCTTATCTGTCTTTTGAATATGCGCTTTCCTATTACAGTATGATTCCGGAAAGAGTTGTGGTTTACACCTCTGCAACCTTTGGCCGAAACAAGAAATTGAAATATAGCAATCAGTTTGGAGCATTTACCTATAGAGATATTCCGGAGACTGTTTTTCCCTATTACTACACCCGGGAACTTTCCGGAAATCGCCCTTACTTGATTGCTACCAGAGAAAAAGCGTTGTGTGATCAGTTGTATGTCATGGCACCGATTCGCGGCATCAACGATTTTAGAAACTGGCTTTTTGATGGAATGCGTTTAGATGAAGATATTTATGAGGAACTTGATTCTGAAAAAATGAAGCGGATTGCTCCATTGTACCACAGGACAAACCTGGACCAGCTGGTTCGATTGCTTGAAAAGGAGGGGCGCTGAGAATGAATGATGCAATTATTTCTATGATGCAGCGTTATGAATGTAAGAACAGTGAGGACTACGAAAATGCGCTGAAGGAAATTGTACAGGAAGTTGCGCTAATGGGTCTTTCCAGAAGCAATTTCTTTGCGAAAGCTGCTTTTTACGGTGGAACTGCTTTGCGAATCTTCTATGGCTTGCCGAGATATAGCGAGGATCTTGATTTTTCGCTTGATCTGCCGGATCCTATGTTTGATCTTGCCGTCTATCTCCCTTATGTTGAGAAGGAACTTAAGGCGTTTAATTTCAGTATGACTGT
>CAZPEW010000292.1:0-2459 GCA_964585695.1 uncultured Lachnospiraceae bacterium | reverse complement strand
AGTCTGCTTTCATTAAAGGAAATACCGCTCAGAACATTCTGGAAATCACTTCAGATGATGCCAGTATTTATGGTCTAAATCCAAATGCACTTATTAAAATTAAATTTGAGATTGACATCAACCCTCCGGAAGGCGCCGGGTACCGGTATATGAGTGCTATCAATCCGGCCAACTATAGAGCAAGGCTATATGACATGCCATCTCTGTTTGCAGGAAAGGTTCATGCTGTCCTTTGCCGCGACTATAAAAATCGCGTAAAGGGCCGCGATTTCTTCGATTATATCTGGTACCTGAAAAAGGGATGCACGGTCAATGTGCCACACCTTAAAAAGAGGATGGAGCAATCAGGCAAATGGAATCCGGAAGATGAACTCACTCTATCCAAATTGAAAGAGTTGTTGAAGCAACGATTTGCCACAGTTGATTTCGCCAGTGCCAAAGAGGATGTTTCACCTTTCTTGTCGGCAGCAGAAAAAGATGGTTTGGAATTATGGGATGCGGAGTTCTTTTCTGACATCACAGAGCGCTATTTGAAGTAACACTTAGCAGACATACAGCGTTCGTTCAGTGGTTAAGCAGAGCTCGAAAAGAATTGATTGACGAATCGAACGCTGGAGCGCCGTCACTTTTTTGGGGGTCTGCTAACAGCCAGCTAACAGGACAGTCTAAAACTACCCGTTTTGGGGCAAATTTCAGCAGGATTGCGAGGTAGCAAAACACCGGGAAAAGCCAGTATTTATCGGGGTTTTCCGGCATCTGCAAGGCACGAAAAAACACCCTCAGAGCCTTCTCCTAAGCGGAAGGTCGGCAGTTCGAATCTGCTCAGGAACAGGATCTGTACCGCAGGATGATATATCGTCCTGCGGTATTTATTTTATTAGGAAAAGGCCATGCGCATGAAGAACTCCGTCCTGTCGAGACCGATGAAGAAATGATATGCAATATTCCATATCCGAGAAAGTTAGCGGAGGAAAAACGAGGTAGGAAAAATGCAGAAAAAATCAGGAGCCGTACAGTTCAGTCTGTACGGCTCCTTTTGCTGTAGTATATTTATGGTCTGATACCTGCGCCGGTACACAGTCCGGCTAATTCCGTACTGCCGGCAAAGTGGTCAAATACGGTGTTGCGATCCATTCCGCTGCGCAGAGCATTCAGCCAGGATGACAGTTCATCTGTGCTTGGCTCACGGCCCAGCAGTGCCAGGTAGAGCCGGTAAATGAAATCTTTATCTTCAAGCTTTCTTGCGGTGAATTCAGCGCCGGCAAAGAAGCTGCGCGCAGTATCGCGGCCGCTGACACTTCCGCTGCGCAGGCCGGTTACCCAGCTGTGCAGATCTGTGTCGGTGGGCCTGCGATCCAATGCAGTATTGTACAGCTGCATGATGAATGCAGAGACAGGATCAAGTTTACCGTCCAATGAGCAAGGTCCTGTAGGAACCGTGCCGATCGGAGGAACTTCAATACCGCTGCCGATTGTAAAACCGCTGTCTTTTGCTTTTTCCGCAAATTCTGTGCTCAGGATAAAGGTGTTAAATACAGCTTCACGTTTCATTCCGCTGTGCAGGCCATTTACCCAGGATGACAGCTCAAGTGCAGACGGCTCGCGGCTCAGGATACTGCGGTAGAGGCTTATGACAAAATCCTCGTTGCAAAGATTTCTTGCCTTGTTTTCTGCACTGAAGAGAATACCGGCTGCGACCTGAGATAAGGAAACATGTCCTTTATTCAGCTGATCTGTCCAGCCTGCAAGTCCTGTATTGTCAGGTTTGCGGTTCAGTGAAATATTATACAGCTGTGTGACGAATGCAGAAGCGGATGTAAGTTTGCCGCCTGACATATAGTTTCCTGCAAAGCCTGTACCTGCTCCGTCAGAACCGGCATCCGAGCCATTGGAACCGGAGCCGGAATGATCAGAACCGGAATCCGAGCCATCGGAACCGGGATCTGGTTTCACAGGATCCGGAACTGTAACACCGCTGCCGGCCGTAAGGCTGTAGGTTTTTGCGATTGCGGCAAAATCAGTGCTCCCGACAAAGTCGTTGAACACAGTTTCACGCGCAGTACCTGCGCTGAGCGCATTGACCTTGGATGAGAGACCTTCAGAATCCGCTTCGCGGTTAAGGAGACCGAGATAGAGGCTCTTTACAAAATCCTCATTGCCAAGGTTCCTTTCTTTGTATTCCGCGCCGAAGACAATGTCTGCCGCGAATTGCGATAAAGTAATTTCACCGGACTTCAGCTGCTCCGTCCATTTTGTAAGGTCAGTCTGACTGGCATCATGGTTCAGAAGAGCTTTGTACATTTTATTGATCAGTGCGGACACATCCGGCTGAACTACAGGAACAATCTTAAAGGTCATCTGGGTGCTGCCGATGCAGTTGCCTGTCTCCAGCGCCGTGACGGTAACCGTGGCGGTGCCAACCTCGGTGTTGTTGCTGTAGACGACCGTGTAATCCTGCC
>CAZPEW010000291.1:0-3333 GCA_964585695.1 uncultured Lachnospiraceae bacterium | reverse complement strand
GTGCAACGACGATGGATGAGATGATTCAGTCTGTCAATGCGCGTCCGGGCTTTGTCAAGGCAATGTGGTGCGGCTGCAGAGAGTGCGAGGATAAGCTGAAGGAGCTTTCCGGAATCACATCCAGATGTATTCCGTTTGCACAGGAGCAGATTTCCGACCGGTGCATCGTCTGCGGCAAGCCTGCACAGAAAATGGTTTACTGGGGCAGAGCATATTAAGTATGACAGTATTAAAAACCAGTCTCAAAAGGACTGGTTTTTTTGTGCATGAAAACATATAATGAAAATCATGAAAAAGATCATTTTGCCAGAGGCAGTCAAAAAAATAATAACACGTCTGGAAAACGCCGGATATGAAGCCTATGCTGTCGGCGGCTGTGTGCGTGATACGCTGATGGAGCGCATCCCGGATGACTGGGATATCACGACCTCGGCGAGACCCCGCGATGTCAAAAAGCTTTTCCGCCATACGATCGACACCGGCATTGAGCACGGTACGGTTACGGTCATGATGGGCGGGGAGGATACGCTGACGCAGGGGGAAGAGGGGTATGAGGTCACAACCTACCGCATTGATGGCGAATACTTCGACGGGCGGCATCCCTCGAGCGTACAGTTTACGCCCTCGCTCCATGAGGATCTTGCCAGACGGGATTTTACTATCAATGCGATGGCCTGCAATGACCGTTCTGGCCTCGTGGATGATTTCGGCGGGATGGAGGATATGCGCTTAAAAAGGATCCGTGCAGTCGGCGATCCGGAACTCCGTTTCCGGGAGGATGCTCTGCGGATGCTGCGGGCGCTCCGTTTCTCTGCACAGCTTGGTTTTACGATTGATCCGGAAACCTATGCTGCGGTCTGCAGACTGGCACCGAACCTCAGAAATGTTTCCAAGGAACGTATCCAGGCAGAGCTCAGCAAGCTCCTTTTATCGGAGCATCCGGCCAGGATCGCGCTTGTTTTTGACAGCGGACTTTCTCCTTTTGTCAGTCCGCATTTTGCGGAGCTCGGACAGCTTCCGCCGGTTTCCGACAGGCTGCCGCATAAAAAATATGTACGCTGGGGCGCAGTGCTCCGGGAGGCACCGGAGAAGGCAGTGCCTGTCCTCCGGGAACTGAAGATGGACAATGAAACCATCCGGAGGGCATCCGCACTTGCGGAGCTTCTGCATTCGCCGCTGCCGGACACGGAATACGCCGTGCGGAAATGTCTGTCCCGTGTGGGAGAGGAGCTGTATATGGACTGCATCGCTTCGGTGCGTGTGCTGTTACCCGATACAGATGTCCGCTTTGCCGCGGACTGCGCCGCAAGGAGTATCCAAAGAGGCGACTGCATCAGTACAGCGGCGCTCTCGGTCAGCGGACAGGATCTCCTGGAGGCGGGTATTCCGAGAGGGCCGGCGATCGGCATGACACTCGCGGCCATGCTCGAAGAGGTGCTGCGGAATCCAGCACAGAACAGGAAATCCATTCTGCTCGGCAAATTTGTGCCGCGGAGCTGAAATTCTGCAGGGAAACTGCAGAAATATCGGCAAAACAGCCGGGAATTGCGTTATTCCGGTATATATGATAATAAAATTTATGCTATACTGAGAGAAATCAGACCGTACAGACCAAAAGGGAGTCCTGCTCCCGCCGGAAGCGGCCGCATGCTTAGTTAAAATCAGAACATTGGAGGAAAAGCGATGAGAGATTATAAGGCAATTTACCAGGAATGGCTGACGGACCCATATTTTGATGAGGGAACAAAAGCAGAGTTAAAGGCAATTGAGCATGACGAGAAGGAAATTGAAGAGAGATTTTACATGGATCTTGAGTTTGGAACCGCAGGTCTCCGCGGCGTGATCGGTGCCGGCACCAACCGGATGAACAAGTATACCGTCCGCCGTGCGACACAGGGGCTTGCCAATTATATCAAGAAGCAGGGCGGCGAGGGCAAGGGCGTTGCCATTGCCTATGATTCCAGACATTTTTCTCCGGAATTTTCCGATGAGGCGGCAAGATGTCTTGCTGCAAACGGTATCAAGGCATATCGCTTTGAATCGCTGCGCCCGACACCGGAGCTGAGCTTTGCAGTCCGTGAGCTCGGCTGCATCGCCGGCATCAATATTACGGCTTCTCACAATCCTTCCACCTATAACGGATATAAGGTTTACTGGGAGGACGGTGCACAGTTCACACCGCCTCATGACGGAGGCGTAACCAGAGAAGTGCTTGCGATCACGCATTTCCCGGACTGCAGGACCATGGAACGCGAGGAGGCTGAAAAAGCCGGCCTTTATGTGACAATCGGAAAAGAAATCGATGACAGATACATTGCAAAGGTAGAGTCGAATGTTGTCAATCAGGATGCAATCGATCAGATGGCTGACCAGATTACCATTGTATATTCTCCACTGAACGGAACCGGAAACGTACCGGCAAGACGTGTCATGCGTGAAATCGGTTTTAAGAATGTATATGTCGTACCGGAGCAGGAAAAACCTGATGGAGATTTCCCGACAATTCCTTATCCTAACCCGGAGTCCAGACAGGCATTTGAGCTTGGTCTGAAGCTTGCAAAGGAAAAGAATGCAGATCTTGTTCTGGCAACGGATCCGGATGCAGACCGCCTCGGTGTTTATGTAAAGGATACAGCTTCCGGCGAATATATCCCGCTTACCGGCAATATGTCCGGTGCACTCCTCTGCGAGTATGTTCTCTCCCAGAAAAAGGCTGCCGGCAAGATCCCTGCAGACGGTGTTGTGGTAAAATCCATTGTTACAACCAATCTGCTGGATGCCATTGCAAAAGACTACAAGGTAGATCTCATTACGGTACTGACCGGCTTCAAGTGGATCGGCCGTGTGATCTTAAAGGAAGAGGAAACCGGCAAGGGACATTACCTCTTTGGCATGGAGGAGTCCTACGGATGTCTGATCGGCACCTATGCAAGAGACAAGGATGCCATTTCCGCGGTGGCTGCACTCTGCGAGGCAGCGGCATATTACAAGAAACAGGGCAAGACCCTCTGGGATGCCATGCTGGATATGTACCGTAAATATGGATTCTACAAGGACAATGTTGTATCACTCTCCTTTGAGGGGATTGAAGGCCAGGCAACCATGAAAAAGATCATGGACGGTCTCCGCAGCAATGCACCTAAGGAAATCGGCGGCTACAAGGTCCGGGTTATGCGTGATTACCAGCTGGATATCGAGAGAAATATGGCAGACGGATCGGAGAAGCCGACAGGACTTCCTAAGTCGAATGTTCTTTACTACGACTGCGGCAGCGGCGTCTGGATCTGTGTAAGACCTTCCGGCACAGAGCCTAAGATCAAGTTCTATTACGGC
>CAZPEW010000290.1:0-3339 GCA_964585695.1 uncultured Lachnospiraceae bacterium | reverse complement strand
TACCAGACTATTGCCTAGCGGAGGGTGTCCAACTTGTTATTGCAATTTACGAATTAAATAAACATTTATAAACTTCAATCTTTTTTCAATCTGCCCTGCGTAGTATATGCACTGTAAGAAAAAAACAGAAAAAACAGAGAGCCGGGACGGATGCGCTCCGGCGGCATATAACTATCGGAGGACAAAATGCGTAAGAGAAATGTGATGAAAAAAGGAGTCTGCATCGTTATGACAGCTGCAATGCTTGCAGGATGCGGTGCGGCAAATACAGCGCAGACGACAGCGGCAGAGACAGCAGCGACAGCGGAGACGGCATCAGCAGCAGAAACCGGCGCGGCAGAAACCGAAGCAACAGCAGAAGCTGCCAGGCCTGTAACCAATCTTTCACAGATTGACATGACCAAGTGGCAGTACAACGCAGATGACAATGTTTATTATCAGATCGGTATCCAGTACTGTGAAAAGCCGGCGGATTCATCCATCGAGACCTTATCCGTTTTTGTTCCCGGAGATTACATGACTGCAAAGGACAACGGGGACGGTACCTTTACCTGCACAGTCAGCACAACAGCAAAAGTAGGCAGTTATACAGCGGAAACCGCACCGATCATGATTCCGGTCAATACACCTGGCTATGCTTCACAGCCGGCACTTACCGAATATCAGAGCTTCAAGGATTATACGGATCAGGGTTTTGTCTATGTGCATGCAGGATGCCGCGGCCGTGAGGCAGGTGCACCTTCAGGAGTCACAGATCTCAAGGCTGCCATCCGCTATATCCGTTATAATGCAGGCGTGATTGCCGGTGATATGGACCGGTTCTTCACTTTCGGCATGAGCGGCGGCGGTGCACAGTCAGCACTTCTTGGTTCAACCGGAGACAGTGCACTGTATACACCGTATCTTGATGAAATCGGTGCAGTTGAGGGTGTAAGCGATGCAGTAGACGGTTCGATGTGCTGGTGTCCGATTACCAATCTGGATACTGCGGATGAGGCGTATGAGTGGAACATGGGTGTCTCGAGAACCGGGCTTGATTCCGACACACAGACACTTTCCGACAACCTTGCGGATGCATTTGCAGAGTATGTTAATGCAACCGGTTTCAAGGATGAGAACGGCAATGTCCTTACGCTTGAAAAGTCGGATTCCGGCAATTATCAGGCAGGCACGTATTATGATTACATGAAGAAGGTAATCGAGACCTCTCTTAACAACTTCCTCTCGGATACAGTTTTCCCGTATGACGCAGACAGCGCAGGCGGTATGGGCGGCGGTATGGGCGGCGACATGGGCGGCGGCAAGCCTGCAGGTATGCCGGATGGTGCAGGCGCACCTCCGGCAGGAACAGACCAGGCAGCAGCCGGTGCACAGGAATCCGCGGCAGGCACAGATGCAGCCGCTGCAGGCGGACAGACAGATTTTACAGCAATTGATAATATTGCACGTACACAGACTGCAGGTACCATTACACTTTCCGGAACCTACAATACGGCACAGGATTATATCAATGCACTGAATGCAGCAGGCACCTGGGTGAATTATGATGCCAAGACCAATACAGCAACCATCACCAGCATTGCAGATTTTGTAAAGGCAGTGAAGCCGGCATCCAAGGGCGTGGGAGCATTCGACTCACTGGATAAAAGCCAGGGCGAGAACACGCTGTTCGGCTATAATGACGGCAGCGGAGCACACTTTGATTCCATTATGGCAAAGATTCTTGCCGGAACATCCTATGCAGATGCATTTACGACAGATCTCCAGAAGAAAGACAGCGCAGGCAATACAGCAGAAACCCGTGTCAATATGTATACACCGCTTTATTATCTGATGGATGCCTATGAGGGATACCAGACTTCATCCGTTGCCAAATACTGGAGAATCCGTACAGGTGTGTTCCAGGGAGATACATCTATTACAACAGAGACAAATCTGGCACTTGCACTGGAGAATTACAGCGGTGTCAAGAGCGTCGATTTTGCCACCGTATGGGGCATGAAGCATGTTATGGCCGAGAGAACCGGCGACAGCACAGCAAACTTTATCCAGTGGGTGAATGACTGCCTTGCTTCAGAAGCATAAAGAATCAATACAGAAAAATTACTGAAAGATTATGAAAAGGGGAGTCCTGGCGGCTTCCCTTTTTTGAACAGATACAGGTTCGGACGGAGGAATCGGGATGAAGCTTCTTTTGGTGGAAGATGAAAAGCGGATGTCGGAGGCATTGTGTGCAATACTGCGTGCCGAGGGGTATGAAGTAGATGCGTGCTATGACGGCATATCCGGCGAGGAGGCTGCGGAATCAGGAATCTATGAACAGATCATCCTGGACGTCATGCTGCCCGGAAAAAACGGATTTGATATTGCAAGGGCGGTGCGCAGGGCCGGCATACGCACTTCTATCCTGATGCTGACGGCAAAGAGTGATCTGGATGACAAGGTGACAGGGCTTGACTGCGGTGCGGATGATTATCTTACGAAGCCGTTTGAAACGAGAGAACTTCTTGCCAGACTCCGTGCATTAAAAAGAAGAAGCATTTCCACTGCAGCAGAGGATGGCGTTCTGCTTTACGGCGACATGCGTCTCGTGCAGAACAGCTCCATGCTGGAAAACACGGCGAACGGACAGTCAGTCCGGCTGAGTGAAAAGGAATATCACATTATGGAATACTTCATGAGCAATCCGGACCAGATTCTTTCCAGAGAGCAGCTGGCTGTAAAAATCTGGGGATACGATTCCGAGAGTGAATATAACAATGTAGAGGTTTACCTGTCCTTTACCAGAAAAAAGCTGGCTTTTATCGGCAGCAGTACAGAACTGAAGGCGGTACGCGGACTGGGATATGAACTGAGGGAGAAGAATGTTTAAACGTTCAAAGTGGAAAATTGTTGCGGCAATCATGCTGACGCTTGCACTGATTCTGATCGGAACAATCGGAATTATTTATGTTACCACCTTCCATACGGTCTACAAAAAGGATCAGGCGATTCTTGCCGGTTTTACGGAAAACTATGAAAGAACCGGCATCCTGTCTCCCGGGGGAACGGATGCGGTCAAAGAGAACCTGCCTGAAAAAAGTGCAGAGCCGGAAAGCGGCGGGAATATACCGGATGCTTCCATACTGTATGCGGTAGCCTGGGATAAAAGCGGCACGGTGCTGGATGTAATGAATGATGTAAAACCTTTTATGACGGATGCACAGCTTGTACAGCTGGCCGGCAGAATCAGGACGGAACAGAAAACAGAAGGAATCTGTGAAGACTATAAATTCCGCAGGTCGTAGACGGCAGATGCGGGCTGTGGGGTGCTGATGAGCAATAAAAGCATCAGCAGCG